>CBDUBK010000327.1:0-3778 GCA_965365375.1 uncultured bacterium
TACAAAATAAGGTTTTGCTATTAAATTTGCAAGCTGTGTGAGTGATAGTTCATAGACAATAGCCCATGGACCACGGACTCATTTTCTCACTGCAATTTTTTGCCCAAGTAACTCCATATAACTGGCGTACTCCAGTACAAAATCTTTTCTACGCGGAAAATAATCCCCTGTATTATTTACAGTTTCAATGAGGATGTTATGTGCTTTCACCGCATCTGCGCTGTCATAAAAAACTGAAGTGAACAGTGGCGGCAGTTCATCCTTAACCCGGATGGCATGCTGGTAATAAGAAAAAGGAAGGGCTACCCTGGGCGGAAGAAAATAAGTTGACTCCCTGCTCACGAGTTTGAAATATTTACTGTAATAGTCAAGCATGGCAGATAATCTTTTTCTGATCTCCTCTTCTGTCTCTGCTCTTGCGGGGCGTTTTCTCCAGTCATTTGCCCCGGCCTGGAATAAAAGCATGGCCTCATCGCCGGTTTTCATCTTTTTGAGATTCCAGATCACCTTGATGGGCCTTTTCTCCAATGGAATGTATTCCATTAGCTGGAGGGTGTCTTTTTCAAAACCTTCAAATTTGCTGATGAAACGATTGAATCCCATCCCACCATTCCTGACCTCAAATGTGCTGTCTTCACTAATACTCCATTGCCCTTTGGACTCAATGCTGTCCATTTCAGTAAAACTGCCATCCGCATGAAAGCTTACGAGTTTCAATCCGAAAAGTTTGACCAGGGAATCCTGGTACTTTCCATAAATTTCTCTTTCAGTCCGCGTGTCAAGTTTATGGTCAGGATAGATGATCAGCCAGTGGCCTGTTAATTTGGTGGGCAGGTCTGCTTCTTCCGTCTTGACAGAGCTGCAGGAAACGAATGAATGAAGCACGATAAGAGCCAGCAGGCGGAAACTATAATTCATACCGGATTAAGAAAGCGGCAAAATACAAAACAGGTTCAATATGCAAAACAGAATAGCTGTTTGTGAACTTTGGATCTGCTCATTCAAACCGCTTATCTTTGCGCGCTATGACACAAGAGCAATTGAAAGATATGAGGGACCGAGTGGTTGTCCTGAGGAGGTTTCTTTGACGTCGGGAACCGCATAGATAAAATTAACCAGGATAAACAACTGTCACTTGCTCCAGGCTTCTGGGACGATAACGTCCGCGCTACGGCCATACTCAAGGAGATCAAGCTGAACGAATACTGGACCAGCCTTTACGACGAGGTGAATGACTCCGTAGAGGATTTTGCCGTGCTCTTTGAATTCTGGAAAGAAGGCGAAGGCTCGGAAGAAGACGTTAAAGCTGCGTACGGGAAGGCTATACAAGCCATTGAAGAAGCTGAATTCAAAAGCACCCTCAATCAGCCCGAGGATGAACTGCCTGCAGTACTGCAGATCAATTCCGGCGCCGGTGGAACGGAAAGCCAGGACTGGGCTGAAATTCTTGCCCGCATGTACCGAATGTATGGTGAAAAGCAGGGGTGGAGCGTTACAGTTCTGGATTGGGTGGATGGTGATGGCGCGGGTATCAAAACCTGTACCTACCAGTTTGACGGGCCTTTTGCATATGGATTCCTCAAAGCGGAAAGTGGTGTGCACCGCCTGGTGCGTATATCACCATTCGACAGTAATGCCCGCCGGCATACATCCTTTGCTTCCGTATTTGTTTACCCTCTCGTGGATGATACCATCAATATCGATATCAAGGACAGCGAGGTGAAGATGGAAACAGCGCGAAGCGGTGGAGCAGGAGGCCAGAATGTGAACAAGGTGGAAACAAAGGTTTTTCTTACCCATATACCAACCGGGATTACAGTGGTGTGCCAGACTGAAAGATCACAGATCGGCAACCGTGAAAAAGCCATGCAGATGCTCAAGAGCCGTTTGTATGAAGAAGAATTAAGAAAGAGAGAGGCTTTGAAGGATGCAACCAATTCTACCAAGAAAAAAATTGAATGGGGCAGCCAGATTCGTTCTTATGTTTTCCATCCTTACAAAATGATCAAGGACCACCGTACGGATTTCGAAGTAGGAAATGTGGGACCAGTAATGGATGGGGAGCTAGATGGTTTTATCAAAGCTTACCTCATGAGTGAAAAGGAAGAAGGGTAAGACCCTGGATTAGAAAGTGCAACAGCACAATAGTACGATAACGAAAAATCAATTCATTATGAATCTTGGATATTTTGATTACCCCATGCCGGTGAATGAACCTGTGTTAACCTATGCACCGGGATCGGCTGAAAGGGCGGCTCTGAAAAAAACGCTGAAAGAATTGAAATCAACACAGGTGGACGTACCGATGTATATTGGCAATGAAGAAGTGCGCACCGGCAAGCTCTCCCCCCTCAGGCCTCCTCATGAAAGGGATTTTGTTCTTGGACATTTTCATACAGGTGATGCAACACATGTGAACCAGGCTATAGATGCTGCCCTTAATGCAAGACAGGCCTGGGCAGATATGAGTTGGGAAAACAGGGCGAATATTTTCCTGCGTGCTGCGGACCTTATTGCTACCAAATACCGTTATCATATGAACGGTACAACCATGCTGGGTCAAAGTAAAAGTGTTTACCAGGCAGAGATTGACAGCGCCTGTGAACTCATAGATTTTCTTCGATTCAATGTACATTTCCTGAGTGAGATCTACCGCCAGCAGCCCATCAGTGCTCCAGGGATGCATAACCGCTCCGAATACCGTGCACTGGAAGGATTTGTGCTTGCCATTACTCCATTTAATTTTACAGCAATCGGTGGCAACCTGCCTACCTCGGCCGCCATGTGTGGTAATGTAGTGGTTTGGAAGCCTGCCAATACACAGGTTTATTCCGCGCAGATGTTTATGAAGATCCTGAAAGAAGCGGGACTGCCTGATGGAGTGATCAACCTCATTTATGTTGACGGACCAACTATCGGAAAAGTTTGTTTTGCCCACAGGGAATTTGCAGGAGTTCATTTTACAGGTTCAACGGGTGTATTCAATAATATGTGGAAGACCATTGGTGAAAATATATCCGGTTACCGGTCTTATCCCCGCATTGTTGGTGAAACAGGGGGAAAGGATTTTGTGATCGCACACCGTAGCGCCAATCCAGAAGTAGTAGCTACTGCGCTATTAAGGGGCGCATTTGAATACCAGGGACAAAAATGTTCTGCTGCTTCGCGTGCTTACATTCCTTCCAATCTTGCTGAAGAGGTTAAAAAATTACTTGTGGAAGGCATTGCATCATTTAAAATCGGAAGTGTTGAGGATTTTGGAAATTTCATCAATGCCGTGATTGATGAAAAAAGTTTCGATTCCATAGTAAAATATATTGAGGGCGCAAAGAACGATCCCGGTGCAAGGATCATTGCAGGTGGCAATTATGATAAGACCAAAGGATTTTTTATACATCCTACAGTAATTGAAGCCCGGGATCCTAAATATGTTACCATGTGCGAAGAAATCTTCGGTCCGGTGCTCACCATTTATATTTATGATGAGAACCAGTTTGAAGAAACGCTTGACCTGTTGGACCAGACCTCTCCTTATGCATTGACAGGGGCAGTGATTGCGCAAGACCGTTACGCGGTTGAACTGGCTACACGAAGCATCGCGCCCGGCAAAGTGCAAGACCTTCATGGGGCACGTTCGCTACTGTCCGGTGGAACAGCTGCTCGACGTGGCGAAGAAGGTGCGAGGCAATCCATCGAACCCTGCTCGTATTGCTGCTGATGGCCTGCACATGAAGCGCCGTGCCTACCGCTTCGAGAACGAGGTGCGCATGCTCTGGAT
>CBDUBK010000328.1:0-3776 GCA_965365375.1 uncultured bacterium
TCTTTTTTTCACGGAAAAGGGCAGGTGTTACTGGCTGAACGTTTACCAGATACCGGAAGGAGAGAAGAACAGTAAGGGACGGGCCATCCAGAATCTTTTGCAGATCTCACCTGATGATAAAGTAAGAGCCATTATTGATATCGCCGACCTGCAGGATGTAGATTTTGTTAATTCCCATTATATCGTGCTTTGCACAAAGCAGGGCATCATCAAAAAAACAGCACTCGCAGATTTCAGCCGTCCAAGGCAGACCGGTGTGAATGCAATCACCATCGTGGAAGGCGACCAGTTGCTGGAGGCCAAACTCACTGATGGAAGTTGCGAGATCATGATGGCTGTGGCCTCAGGCCGCGCCATCCGATTCCCCGAATCCAAGGTAAGGCCTACAGGCCGCGGTGCCATCGGGGTTGCCGGTATAGAAGTGGATGATGAAAAAGATGAAGTGGTAGGACTTATTACCGGAAGGCCCGATGATAACGTGACGGTTTTGGTGGTAAGTGAAAAAGGTTATGGTAAAAGAACCCCGCTGGATGAATACAGGATCACCAACAGGGGAGGAAAAGGTGTTAAAACCATCAGTGTAACTGAAAAAACTGGCAGGCTTGTTGGTTTGCTTGGCGTGACCCAGACAGAAGACCTGATGATCACCAATAAAAGCGGTGTTACCATCAGGATGAAGGTATCCGATATCAGTGAGCAAGGCAGGGCAACGCAGGGGGTAAAACTGATCAGGATTGACGAGGGCGATGAGATCGCGGCCATCACCAGCATGGATGTGGCTAAGATCGAAGAGATCGTGGAAACCACCGCTGCCGAAACTGAAGTAGTGGAAGGTGATGACACAACCAATTCAACTGAAAATCCATCTGAAGGAGAGAACCCGGTTCAACTATCATAATTTTATAAAAAACAAAGAACAATGCGAAAACTCTTATTATCCTTATTGCTTGCCGTTTCTTTTTCCGGCGTTTTTGCACAAAAACTGGATGATATCCAGGAGAAGATATCCAAGCAGAAATACGGAGAAGCGAAGGAAAAACTGGACAAAGTACTGGCTGATCCCAAGAACCAGAATAATTCTGATGTACATTTTCTGAAGGCTGTGATCCATTACAACATGTCTCTTGCAAACCCAGCTGAACTTTCCGTTGCGCTGGATGGCATGAAGAAATATTTCGAACTGGAACAGTCCAAGGAAGAAACCAAACGTTACACTAAATCAATTCTGGAAGGGCACAAAACAGCTTTCGCGATCTATACCGATTATTTCAGGTCAGGTGTTAAAAATTTCCAGGAGAAAAAATATCCTGATGCCATCACGGCTTTCGATGGCGCGATCGCATCTTTTGACCTGCTTTCCAAAAACAAACTCACAAATGTAAAGTTCGATACCACAGCTACTATTTATGCTGGTTTTGCCGCTCAGAATGCGCAGAAGCCTGAACTTGCCGTGAAATATTACGATAAGCTGATCACCAATAATATTTTCGATACCACATACCTGGATGCTTACCGTTACATGATCAACTATCACCTGGAAACAACAAAGGATACTGCTGAAGCTTTGCGCTACCTGCAGATCAACGAAACAGCTTTCCCGGCTTTTGAAGATCTTTGGGTGGACTATGAAATGGGTGCCATGAGCCCGTTGCGTGATAAAAAACTGGCGAGCTATGAAGCACTTGTGAAAAAATATCCAAACAATTTTGTAGCTGCGCTTAACCATGGGGTGGAACTTTACAACTATACTTTCTTCAGCGATCCTAAGCCTGCCAACTACGTGCAGTCCCAGGAAACAACGAAGGCAGCACTTGAAAAAGCGCTGACCCTGAATCCAAATTCACACCATGCCAGCTATATCATGTCACAGTTCTATGTGAACAGGATCTATGATGTGGAAGACAGCGTAAGGAATATTAAGGGAACAGCCGCTACCGATGTAGCCAGGAAAAAAGAACTCAATGCCCGTATGGACCAGCATTATGAAAATATGTACAGGTACACCCAGCAGGCCTATGATATTTTTGTAAAGGAAGAAGCTACATTGAAAGCCCAGGATAAGGCAAACTACCGCAGGGTGATCAACCAGATGATTGATTATTATACCCGCAAAAAGCAGAACGATAAAGTAACATTCTACCAGGATAAATTAAAGCAGTTGAAATAACTGCTTTTTTTCTTTCCCTCATGAAGCAATCAAAACTACTCTTCCTTTTCATACTATTGAATTGCGGCAATGCCTTTGCACAGCCTGTACAGACGGTGCAAAGGCTTGTAGCCGCTCATGATTATGAACTGGCTCGTTATCATGCCGACAGCCTGCTGCAACTGAACATACACCGGCAGGTTCCAGCACTCTGGTTTTACAAAGCATTAGCCTGCGCTGAATCAGTAAGACGCCAGGATTCCCTTCGCACAGAGCTGCTCCTCGAATCATTGAGCAGTTATAAAAAATACCAGGAGCTTGATCCCTCCAATACATTGATGAAACCCGATAACAATGTCGGCCTGTTTCACCTGTATGACCTGGGCTTCAACAGGGGACTGGATTTTTATGAACGCCAGGAGTATTCCCTGGCTTATGGATATTTCAAAGCAGCACTGGAAACGGAGAACTATATAGTTAAAAAACAGTTTTCTTTCAACGGAAAACAACTGCCCGCCACGGATACCCAATTGATCAGTCTTACAGCTTTTTCAGCCTATTTATCGGGCAGGGAGGAGGAAGCTATATTTTATTTCGAAAGATTGGCAGGTTGGAAAATGTCAGGTATGGAGTACAAGGCAGTTTACACTTTATTGTACCAGTATTTCAATGGCAGGCAGGATGCGGTCAGGGCTGCCCGTTACCTCAACACTGGCCGCCAGGTTTTCCGTGATGAGGATTACTGGATCAAACTGGAACTCGGAAATCCACGTGAGCAAAAAGAAAAGCTGTCCAGGTATGAAATGATGGTGCAGAAATATCCTTCCAGTTTCACCCTGGGACTGAATTACGCAACAGAACTTTTTAACTATGTATATGACCGCCAGAAACCGGCAGACTACCAGGCACGCCAGGAGAAGCTGGGACAGTTACTCAGCAGGCTGGTGAAACAGGACAGTAATCATGCAAGGGTGCATTATATCCTGTCGCAGCACGTGCTCAACCAGTTGTATGATATAGAAGATACCATCAGTGAAATTGAAGATGAATCTGTCGTGGCGCAACAGAAAAAGAAGAATCTCCAGGTTAAACTGGGCCAGAAGTACGAGGAATTATTGAAGGTCTCGTTGAAAGCATATTCAATCTTTTCCAGCCAGGGAATAGATGCATCCAACAGGGAACAGTGCCGCCAGGTACTGAACCAGGTCATCAATTCTTACCAGTTTAAAAAAGATGGGGAACGCCGGGAATTTTACAAAGCAAGGCTGGCGGAGTTATAAAAACAGGTCCTGCATGCGGTTGTTGTAGATATGCAGTTTAGCGAATTCCATTAATTCATGATTGGAGGATTGCAGGTGCAAAATTCCATCCTTATCCCAGATTGCGGTCATATCAGCCCCGGGGAAAGCATCCTGCACAGGTTTCAGCCTTTCACGCGTTCCGTTGGCCTGTTCCTTTTTTTCCAGGTCGGTCAGGCTCAGCTGGTCATCAAATAAAACGTAGATCATAAATCATGGGGTTAGGCTGTTGAAAGATAGGGAATCTTCAGTATTCTTAATTACGGAGGTTAAGGAGGATTGGATGTCTCCGGGTGAATTCAAAGAGGCAAAAAAATACAAAAGAGCAGAGG
>CBDUBK010000329.1:0-3775 GCA_965365375.1 uncultured bacterium
GTGATGATATTGATATTGTAACTGATGGCATAACTCATAAACTTATCCCGTAGCGGGATCGTGTATTCAGCGATCTGCCGCATGGCCTGCGCACCGTCCAGGTGATTGTAAGTGGTCATCAGCGGTGCATTGAATAATTCAGGGAAGAGGATAAAATCACTCTGGTAATCACTTACCACATCCACAAAAAATTCGATCTGTTCGCATAATGATTCAAGATTTGGAAAGGGCCGCATCTGCCATTGAACAAGGCCAAGCCGGATAGTAGATTTTTTGGAATTGATATGCGCGGCTTCCTCGTTGTAATAGATATTATTCCATTCCAGCAATGAAGCATATTCCAGTGATTCTGTATCACCCCTCAAATAACCTGTGAGTATTTTACGGACGTGAAAATCATTAGCCAGCTGGAAGGATAAGGTAGGATCATGAATTTCCTTACCCTTTACTTTATCCAGGTATTCTTTGGGAGTAAGCGTGCCTGCATAATTTTTATACTGCGGAATGCGGCCACCGGCGATGATCGCACGCAGGTTGAGGCGCTCGCAGATTTCCTTCCGCGCATCATAAAGTCTTCTGCCAATACGCATGCCCCTGAAATCGGGATGCACAAAAAAGTCAATGCCGTACAACACATCACCTTTGGGATCGTGGGTGGAGAAAGTGTAGTTCCCGGTGATCTCCGCGTAAGTATGTTTGTCGCCAAACTTTGAGTAATCAACGATCAGTGAAAGGGCGCAGCCTGCAATGGCATCGTTCACCACTACGCAGATCTGTCCTTCGGGAAAAATCTCTACCAGCTTGCTGATATTGCTTTCGCTCCAGAATGAAGCACCTTCCCAGTCGGAATACGCTTCCACCATGGAAGCCTTCAATCCTATATAATCATCCTGGGTAAGTGTTCTTAATTCAATCTTCAGGTCCTCGTTCTTCGCTTCCATAGGAATAAAGATACAATAGGTAGTGCGTAGTGTGGAAGAAGGAATCCCGGGCTCAGCTTTGAAATTTAATCAGTCACATTAATATTTTGGGAGCAGATAGGATAGCCGGGAAGGCCAGCCTTCGCTAGGGCTTCAGCTAACACAGCGGGGAGGACGGTAAGTAGTCTATTATAGAATTAAAAACAATACTGAAAGGTAATTTCGTTTTTTTATGCCAGTTCATTCTTCGACACTCTACTTACCGTCCTTCCCGCCTTCCCGGCTATCCCACTTTTGTAGGTTTGAAAGCTTTTAATTTTAATAAATTGCCATGTAATTTTCTCTGCTCTATGCTAACCATACAAATACGCTTTTCCCCTATTTACAGGCTCACATAGATCAGCAATTGTTCGTGTTTTATAAATGCCCTCAAGAATATCCCTCGACTTTTTAAATTCATCATGAATGGGACAAGGATGCGTGGAAGAACAGCGGCTGAGTCCGAGACCGCATTCCTGGAACAGGGTATCACCATCAATCGCTTCAACGATATGTATCAATGGCTGTAATGTTTGCTCTTTGGTTATATAAAATCCACCGGTGGGACCTTTCAGGCTTTTAATAATGTCCTGCCTTACGAGAACCTGCAGCATCTTTCCTACCGTATGCTCACTGGCACCAATATAGTCGGCAATTTCCTTCAAACCGGCCCGGCCGCCCTGTTCGAGCTTTGTAGCTAAAAAAACAACCGCTTTGATCGCGGTCTTGCAGGTATAACTGATCATACTTCGCCGTTTAAAAATTTTTTCCCGTTTTCAGAAATCAGGGCAGAACTCCATGGCGGGTCAAACACCAGGTGAACTTGGATGTTGTATCCTGGAAAATTTTCTTCAAGTACAGATAACACTTGGTCCCGGATGCTTTCTCCCATCGGACAAAATTGCGTGGTGAGGGTCATGGAAACAAAAACCATTTTTTCTGTTTCATCAAAGTCCACCTGGTAAATCAACCCTAAGTCAACTATGTTCAAACCAATTTCAGGATCCAGAACCTCTTCGAGAGCCGTCAATGCCCGCCCGGATTTTACCGGATTATTCGTGATGATGTCCTTCATGCTTTGTGCCGCAGCATTATTAGAATATTAAAATTGTATAAGACAGCAGTAACTATCAACAGAAAGCTGGCAGCCTGGATGATCACTACATTAGCCGACAGAACACCTGCAAGAAAGATTCCGAATCCCAGCAAATAGGCAATCCCCATAACGTTAAATACTTTCTGGCTAAAAAGCGCTTTCGGGTTAGGCAATTTGCCTGCCCCTCTTTTGAGGTGGTAAACCTTGTTCCAGATTATAAATGGAAGGGTTTTGAAAGTCATGCCAAGTATAATGGCAGTAAGCCAGCCAAAAAAAATGGAAAAACCATAAGCGAGCACCAGCTTTTCATTCTCCGTAGAAAAAACCAGCATAAAAATCACCACCAGTAAAAAAATAACGGGAAGCGCCATCATGATTACCGATAACAAAGAAATTTTCACCTGCTCATCCACCTGTTTGCGGATCCGTTGCTGGTAAGCTTTCCTGCAAAAACCTGCAAATAAAATTAAAGATGAAAAGATGAGAGCAAGAGGTAATAAATACCAGCCAGTATTCCAACCAAACAAAAACAATAGAATAAAAAAGACCAGGGCAGTATTGAGCAAAGTAAAGATCTGCCAGAGCATTTTCGGATGATCATATTTAGAGATCATGAACATGGGGATCAACCTGGATCCCACACCCATCACCATTAATAAAAACCATCCGGCAATGCCCAGGTGCGCATGAAGGGAAAGATAATGGAGTGAACCTGATGGCAGGATACTGGTGGTAAAATTGAAGACCAGCAATAAGCCAATGAAGGTGGTTACCAGTAACCAGAGCGAAGCCATTAGTACGAATACGGCATGGACATTAACCTGCCTGCTTTTAAAAATACTCAATGCCAGGTTGATCAAATAACAAAGAATTGCGGCATTGATCAGAATAGATCCTGCCATTGCCATCCAGTTCATCTGGAAAGTAAAAAAACAATAAACCAGTAAAGGAATTCCGAATGCTGCCAATACAAATGAAGCATAACCAAGGCTATCACTGTACAGGCTGGAACCTGTTAATACAGGAACCAGCTGGTGGCTTGCACCCAGTATGATCATCGTTCCCCAGCCCAGGGCCATTGTATGCGTGATGGCTAGTGTGCGTGGGTGAAAATGATGCTGGGTAAAAGCTTCACCTGAAATAAATAACAAGATGGTGGCTGCCAGAAATGAAATGGCTGCATACACATAAAATGGAATCACCAGTTGATGGCTCGTATGCGCAGCCAGGTTATTGGTGACCATGGTCTTTGAAAATTAAAAGGTTTACGGCTCCTTCCTTTATTTCATTGACCCTGTATTCAAAACCCCTTTCGGCCAGTTCTGGTAAGAGATAAACAGGTACCCGTTTATGCTGTACCAATAGAGCGGTTGATGCCGGGAGCTGGTCCAGTGCTTCAATGATCTTGAACATTGGTTGTGGCATTTCCAGGTGCCGCACGTCTATGGATTGGATATTTGCACCAAAGGTTTTGAGGACCTGGTTCCAGTCGCCGGACGCCGGGTTGATGGTAATTTCATTGAGTGGTTGAATTCCTTTTTTATAGAAATAAGTTTCAACCAGGTTTTCATGGAGCGCATCAACATAGGTTTCAAATCCTTTTTTCTGAAGAAGGAGGATCAGTGGTGAAGGTTCAAAACTGTTGATGATCTTTAATACCTGCCCGGGCTGCAGGATTTTGATCGTTTCCATAATGATGGAAAGCGGGTCATCACCGGAG
>CBDUBK010000330.1:0-3771 GCA_965365375.1 uncultured bacterium
GGGCGATCCTGATGGAAGCCCTGATAAAATTGCACATAAATAAAACCCTGAAGACTGAAATAAAAAAAGCATCTGCCTGGCAGATGCTTTTGTGTTTAAAAACAGGTGGATCAGAATCCTTTTTCCTTGGGAAGTTTTGTATCGATATAATCAGCCATTTCTGTTAACCCGGCTGATCTTTTTTCTTTTTGCAGTTCCCTTAAGGCCTCGGTCAATGCAGGATTGATCTGCTCTTTGAACTGGTCGGGGATCTGGCCCATGAGTGTGACAATAGCATCCACTCCTTTTTTGAACTGGGCCGCGTTACTGGTGGCTGCCATGAATTCAAATAATCCCTGCAACGCCTGGAATTTTTCCTGGCCAAAAGGAATATCAATAAAATCCTGGATCAGTTTATCGCCTGCGCCTGCATCCTTTGAACTGCTGATGGTTTTTATAACCGTTTCCAGTTTTCCTTTTGCAGGCATGGCTGATAATCTTTGTACTTCTTTGTAGGCAGCAGTGGTGTCGATCTTATTCAGTGCTTCCAATGCATTGCCAGCAACGGTATAGGATGAATCATTCACCGCTGCTTTAAAAATGGAAGCATATGACGCATCCCTGTAATTACCAAGTTTGGCAATGGCAGCAGCTTTTGCCAGTTTATCCTTATCCTTCTGTGCTACATCCAGCAGGGCGCTGCGCAGGGATGTTTTAACCTGCTCCAGGCTGAAGTCAAGGTTATTGATGGTATAAGCACGCAACGGTCCGTATGGATCTTTGATCGCTTCAGACAGCAGCGTGGCAGCCGTTACTTCTTCCTGTTTCTGCAGGGCGGCTGCAATGGCTTCCCTTCTGTCAATATAATTTCTTGCTTTACGGTACTGTGCCAGGTATTCTTCGAGTGTTTTGTTCTCGGTCTTTTTTGCAACCAGGATTTTATCAGCGTCAAAATTCACAAAATCAGGTTTGGTCATGGAAGCAAAAGTGAAGGTGTCGGTCTTGCTGTCTACCCACACGGTATGACGCATTGGTGAAGCGCCATGCCATACATCGATCTTAACAGGCAGGAGGAAGGTATTACCGGACTGGGTCTGTTCAACAATCACCTGCACCTGTTTGGAAGAGGGCAGGTAGTTGTATTTGATATCCAGTACCGGGTGACCTGCGCCGAAATACCATTGGTTAAAGAACCAGTTAAGATCTTTTCCCGTTACCTCTTCAAATGCCAGGCGCAACTGGTGTGCTTCTGCTGCTTTATACTTGTTGTTGGTGAGGAATAAATTCATGGCCTTGTTGAAAGCTTCTTCACCAATATGGTTGCGCAGCATCTGCAGGATGCCACCTCCTTTATTATAACTCACAGCGTCAAACATATCTTCCTTATCGCGGTAATGAAAGCGTACGAGTTCTTTTTGTTCGCTGCGGCTGTTGAGATAACCATTCACGGAATTATAACGCTCTTCATCAGCTGCGTCCTTTCCATATTTGTATTCATTCCATAATTGTGATCCCAGTGTTGCGAATGATTCATTCAGTGTAAGATTGCTCCAGCTTTCGGTGGTTACATAATCGCCAAACCACTGGTGAAACAGTTCATGGGCGATCACTTCTTCCCAGCGGTTACCATCGAGCAATTCCCTTGCATCCTGCTGCGATACATTGCTGTGCAGCGTTGCAGTAGTATTTTCCATGGCCCCGCTCACATAGTCATGTGCCGTCATCTGGGCATATTTCACCCATGGATATTCAATACCTGTAATGCGCGAAAAGAAACCCATCATTTCCGGGGTCATGCCAAAGATCTTGCGGGCTACCGGACCATATTCCTTGTCAACATAATAACTCACTTCCTTTCCTTTGTACTGGTCTTTTACAACGGCAAAATCACCGGCACCCATAAAGAACAGGTAAGGCGCATGCGGCTGGTCCATTTTCCAATGGTCTGTGCGGGTGCCATCAGTATTTTTTTTCTGGCTCACCATTTTGCCATTACTCAGCGTTACAAATTTTGCAGGTACGGTCATCATGATCTCCTGCGTGGTCTTCTGGTTGGGTTTATCAATAGTAGGAACCCATACGGAAGTTGCTTCCGTTTCTCCCTGTGTCCATACCTGTGTCGGCTTGTCTTTTTCTGAGCCCTCCGTATTAATAAAGTAAAGACCTTTCGCATCGGTGATGGCTGCGCTGCCACGTCCCGTATATTCATTGGGTTTGGCAGTGTAGGCGATATAGATGATATACTGTTCTGTATTGCGGTAGGTTTTGTCGAGGTCAATATCCAGTACCATTTTATCGTACTTGTATTTCAGCGGAACATTTTTACCGTTCTTCACTACAGCCACTTCTTTGATATCCATGCCTTTCGCATCTAGAGCCAGGCTGTCTGTAGGATAAAAATGTGGTTTCAGGGTGATCCATGCCTTTCCATATAACTGTGAAGTACTGAAATCAAGACGGGCGTCGAGTTTCGTGTGCACCAGGTTGTTGATCCTGTCCGGCGTTGCCCGGTAATCCTGTGGGGCAGGGGAGGGCTGGGCCATAACCAGGTAACATAAAGCAAGCAAAAATCCTGACAAAACAAATCTTTTCATATGCAAAAATTATTGGGCAAATGTAAACCTTCAGGCCAATGCGAATCGTGAAAATTGATAGAAGGTTTTCGTACTTGCGGGTTATGCCCGGGTGTCGAAACCAGGAAATTCCTTTATGTATTTATTCTTCCGGGAATTCAACCGTACTGCCCGTGATCACCCTTGCCAGCGAAATGATATTTTCAACGCGAAAGTCAGCTTCAGGTGAGAGGCTGTAGATTTTTTCTTCCGCTGGTATTACCAGCGCGGTCTGCATACCTGCATGGTGTGCACCGCAAAGATCCCAGCTATGCATGGTTGCCATCATAACTTCCCCGGATGGCTGACCTGTTTTTTGAATGGCATGGGCATACACTGCCGGATCCGGTTTGTATTTTTTGATCTCATTGGCACAAATGGTGATTTCAAAATAGGAGACCAGACCTGTTCTCTCCAGCCGGTCATGCACGATTGCGGAGGGGAAATTGGTGAGATTGCCCAATCGGATGCCATGGTCATATAAAATGGACAAACCCTGTTGTGCACCTTCCTGCAGCGGCAGGTGCCTGAAAAGTTCCAGCGCTTCTTCAAAACTTCCCCGCTGGTAATGGGTGCCAAGGTTTTTTGCAGTCAGTTCAGCGGAGGCAATGGCAATATCCCTGAAATCATGATAAGTAGTGGCATTAGCCACGCCGAGATAATGAAGCAGGGTTTCATACCATACTATGAAACCCCTTGAAGAATCCAGCACTTTATTGATCTTTTTTTTAACATCAGCTGTATCGATGAGCGTGCCATACACATCGAAATAGATAAAACCGGCTGGCTGATGCGCTGTATTCATTTAATAATTTTAGTGGGTAAAGGTAGGATATGCTGTGGACCCTAGTCCATGGTCCATGGTCCATGGTCCATTGACCATTGACATTTTTAACACCCCCCCCGGTTGGCCATCCCTCATATATTCCTTAAATTTGTAGAAATGGCAGGTAAAAAAATATATAATCAGTCCAGGCATATTCCGCAGGTTCTCCTGCTGGATACAAGGGATTGTTATACCTGTTCCTTTACGGAGTTTTTTCCTTTTTGTAATAGCCTTTATTACTTCTCCAATTTCAAAGACTTTAATACGGTCACCCCGGCCTGAATCCAGGTGACGGGGCATTTTTTCTGAGTCTTTGATTGTTTTACCATTCAATATATTGTTATGTACACAGAC
>CBDUBK010000331.1:0-3771 GCA_965365375.1 uncultured bacterium
GAAATCATAAATGAAAGACCTGCTACTCTTCCTTCCAGCCAATCAAAAATGTTGGAATAGCTGATCGCGTTTTGTTCTTCATTTACAAAATCAAACAACACTTCATTACCTGTCTGGAATAAAGAAGAACTCAATTCATCGTTTAGCTTTTGTTTCTGTGATTTCGCTCTTGTTTCGATACGCACTTCCTCGAGCTGCTTGTATTTTTCACCTAATGTTTCAAGGTTTCTTAAATGCTGCTGGGCATTCCGGGCAATTGCAGGGAGGTTACCTTTTCTCTCTCCAAGCATATAAGGAGTTACAGGAAAATTTCTTTTCAGGGGAAAATGCTGGTTCACCAGTATGAAATCAAGATCAATGTCCTTGGAAAAAGTTTTTGTTTTTGTCAGGTGAAAAACCTGCACTGAATCAAAGAAAGCAACATTACTCACCAGGAAGGCACCTGTGGCATCTGTTTTTACTTCGGCAGCCTGCGATGAAGAATCTTTGAACCGGAATAATAAAAGCAGGACTTCATTGGCGATGGGTTTCTTATTCCTGCTGGCGGTACCCAGGTAGGTCAGGTATTGTTCGGGCTGATACCTCAGCGTGGGTCGCTTGCCTTCCACCAGGGAGGGCCACTGGAAGCTATTCCATTTTTCAGTTATAAGCAGGGTATCGAGTGCAGCAAATCTCCCGGGATGATTGCTGCTGAAATACCAGCCTGGCTCCTGGATATCTTTAGAAAGATCACTCAGCCAGAGATCTGAATACAAATTTCTTTTTGCAGGCGCAGTAATTCCTGCATCCGTAACAGAGACAGCATATGACAGGTATTGTGAAGTATCCACCTGGATATTCCAGGGATTGAATGCTCTTTTTGCGGATCCCGCTGGAGCGCTGCTGATCAATGGTTCTTCGAGTGAATCTGTCCGGATGAATAACAACCTTTCCGCGACCGGGTTTTCTCCCGCATCAAACACCGTGAGATGCAAAACACCATTCAGAAAAGTTCCTGCCTGGATGGAGGTTTTGATCATAGGATCCGTTTTACCGATCACCGCGCTGTACACCATATTGCCATCCATCTGCCCTAATAATTTATAACCCTTTCCTCCATCCGGCTGGCCTTCGAAGATCATATTCACCTCTACCCTGTTTTTAACCTGGCCTGCTTTAAGAACGATGCCTTTCGATACAGGCTGCAATATTTCTTTTTGTTCATTACCTGCTTCATCCCGGATATATACTTCATAAATTTTTCCAGGGGCGGGTGTGAAACTGAATACAGCGACCTGGGAATTCAATGAAGAAAAGTTCAGAATATTTCCTTTGGCATCTTTTTCTTTCAGCCAGCCGTTCCACTGTGCAGGCAGGCGGCCTTCAGCATTCAATCTTACTGCTATATTATTGGAATGTCCCGCCAGCAGCGTGCCCGATTCAGGATGAATACTGGCTTTCCATTTTACGGGTCTTAATTGCAGGGCCTGCGGGGAGGAAGGATTGAATAAAGGAAAATCAATAATGTATTCAGTTGACGGATCAAAATTGAGCATCCAGCGGGTATAGGCCCTTATAAAATAATTTCCTTCATCATATTGTTTCGCCAGGCTGAAACTTCCTTCGCCCATTGAACGAACCAGCGGAACAGACGTAGAATCAATCAATTCTTTTTTCTCATTGTATAATTCCACATAGAGATTACTGGAGATCATTGATGGTGAAAAGCCGGAAAAAACGATTGCCTTGAAGAACATGGTTTCACCGGCAACAAAAGCATCCTTATTCAGGGTGAGGCTGATTTTTTCGCGTGGATAATTTTTTTCAAGATCGGCAAGCGCGGGTTCCGCTTTCTGAGCAAAGGACAAATATGAAAAGCAGATTACCGAAACAAATAAGCATAGTCTGGCCATGAATAAATCTAAAAGTTTAAATCTTAAAAGAAAAACAAATCAATATAAGCGGATGGGAAGTTCGTACTGGCGGCTGCCATCTTTCATACTTGTTTCAAATAATACCAGGTGCAGGGTTGAATTGGGACGTTCTTTTTCAGCCTTTACCTCGAAACTGAATTTGCCCCAGGCCGGTGCGCCTGCATCGGTAGTAGCAAAGCCTTCTCCAAGTTCCTTATGCCCGTCCTCGATCACCCATCCAAAACTGGCTTCGAAAATTTGCCCTTCACCTGTAACCCGGAACCGGTTACCATCCAGCCTGGTAACCTTTACGTCCCTGAACCGGACATTATTATAACGTCTGGTACTGTCCTCAACAATACCGGGTTCCGGCTGATCGATTTTACCGGGTGAGCTTGAATTGGTATCAATGGGTTTCTCTACATCACCGCTATCCCTGTTTTTGGTACCCGGAGCAGCGGGATCATTACAGGCAAGCAAGCCAGTAAATAAGATGAAGCAGATATATTTCATATGATAAATATATTATTTAGTTGCCAGTGGGAACAGCACAGCCGTTGTTTCATTTTATAATTTCAAATGACACCTGGCCGTGCTCTGTTCCATGATCCTTATCCTCATTACAAAGACCTGTCCCTGTATCTTTGCCGCCTATGAAAGTGTTCAAATTCGGTGGTGCTTCCGTCAGTACAGCAGAGCGGGTGAGGAATGTGGGTGAGATTTTAAAAGAATACCAGGCCGGCCCTTTGCTGGTGGTGATCTCTGCCATGGGAAAAACCACCAATGCCCTGGAAAAAGTAGTGGATGCATTTTTTGCCGGGGATAAAAACACTGCCCTGGAATTATTTGAACAGATCAAAAAAGATCACCTGGCCATACAAGCCGAACTCGGTGCAGGCCAGGAAGGTTCCGCAACTCTTGTTGATTTTTTTACCGAGGTGGAATGGCTGCTGCACGACCGTCCCAATAAATCCTATGACTATTATTATGACCAGGTAGTATGTATTGGAGAACTTTTATCAACAGCTATTGTTAGCCAGTACCTGAATGCCAATGGAATTAAAAACCACTGGGTGGATGTGCGTGATATTTTCCGCACAGATGATAATTTCCGGGACGCGAAAATTGATATCCCCGTGACGCTTCAAAAAGTCCAGGAAGATATCCTTCCGCTTTTCCGTGAATCTTCCATCGTACTGACACAGGGCTTTATTGGTGCAACTGATGAAAACGAAAGTACCACGCTGGGAAGGGAAGGCTCAGATTATACAGCGGCTGTTTTTGCAAACCTGCTCAATGCCGAAAGCCAGGTGATCTGGAAAGATGTGCAGGGTGTGATGAATGCCGATCCCAAGCAATACAGCGAAGCGCAATGGATCCGGGAACTCAATTACCAGGAAGTGATTGAGATGGCCTATTATGGTGCCCAGGTCATTCACCCCAAGACGATCAAACCCTTACAGAACAGGGGCATTCCACTGCATGTAAAATCTTTCATCAACCGTTATCACCCAAAGTACGAGTACGGAGCTACGGAGATTTTTTATCAATAATGAGAATAGGTTATAAGTTATATGTTGTAAGTTATAAGTGCGGCTTCATCGCTCGTCAACTGCATGTAGGGAGATGTCTCAAACAGGCAGCTCCAAAACATATAACCTATAACTTATAACCTTTAACTTTGTCTCGCTACAGACCGAGCTATCGCTCCAGTTTACTGGGGAGGAAAGTCCGGACAGCATAGAGCATTGCACCGGTTAATCACCGGGTCCTTAATTTCGGGAACAGATAGTGCCACAGAAAATAACTGTCCCGACTTTGTTGGGATGAGGGTGAAAATGTGGGGTAAGAGCCCACGTTCTGGATCGGTAACGGTTCA
>CBDUBK010000332.1:0-3769 GCA_965365375.1 uncultured bacterium
AAAGAACACACTATTAATCAGCGTAAATCATTTGAGTATACTGGTATATTCACTGGGAAATTGAAAGAACTTTACCTAGTTCTTTTCCCTCTATGCAAACGTAGATGGTTTCCATTTCAGGGAAGCATATATCCCGGTAAATGAACGTCCTGAAATTGACAGGTGGATCCTTTCTTCGCTGCAGACACTGGTAAAAAAAGTAACGGCTGCTTTCGATGATTATGAACCTACTCAGGCAGGCAGGCTGGTGGAAGATTTTGTGGATGAACACCTGAGTAACTGGCACGTACGATTAAGCCGCAGGCGTTTTTGGAAGGGTGATTATGAACAGGACAAGATCGCTGCATACCAGACCTTGTATGAATGTCTTGAAACGGTGACCCTGCTGATGGCGCCTATTTCACCTTTCTTCAGCGATGAACTGTTTACCAATCTCAACGCGGTTACCAAACGTTTCAGGGAAGCATCGGTTCATCATGCGCCTTTCCCTGTAGCCAGGGAGGAACTCATTGATGAATTGCTGGAAGAAAGAATGCGCCTGGCACAGGATGCCTGTTCCCTGGTTTTATCACTGCGTAAAAAAGTGAACATCCGCGTGCGACAGCCCCTTCAGAAACTGCTGATACCGGTACTGAATCCTGCCATGGAAAAACAATTAAGGCAGGTGGAAGACCTGGTAAGAGCCGAGGTGAATGTGAAAGAAGTTTCATACCTCACAGAAACAGAGGGATTCATCAAAAAGAAGATCCGTCCCAATTTCCAGGCACTCGGAAAAAAGCTAGGCCCAAAGATGAAAGCAGTCAGCACGGCACTGGCTTCGTTTTCCCAACATGATATTTCTTTATTTGAAAAAGAAGGCAGATATTCAATTCCCGTTAACGATGAGTTTGTTGAGTTGATGCTCAGTGAAGTAGAGATCAGCAGTGAAGATATCCCGGGATGGACAGTGGCCAATAAAGGGAGTTTAACTGTAGCACTGGATATAAATGTAACACCCGAGCTGGTTCAGGAAGGAGATGCCCGTGAATTTGTCAACCGGATCCAGAAGATCCGCAAGGACAGTGGATTTGAGCTGACCGACCGGATAGAGGTGCTTGTAGCTGCCAATAATGGTATTAGTCAATCTTTGGCTAAGTATAATGCCTATATTTGCGCCGAAATTCTGGCAGATAAGCTGGAGCTCACAACAGACATTGACGGTGGCATTGAAATCGAAGTCAATGACAATCCATTGAAGGTCATCGTTTTAAAAAAGGGGTAACAATTGTATGGCTACAAAAAAGCAAGCACCCAAAACTGCCCGTCCAACGGGTGGCAAAGCTGCAAAGGCAGCTAAACCGGTAAAAAAAGCCCCGGCCAGGCCTGCTCCGAAAGGCGGTAAACCGGCTGCCAAAAAAGCTGCTGCCAAACCGGCTCCAAAAAAAGCTGCGCCTAAAAAGGCTGTGAAGAAAGTGGCAACGCCTCCCAAAAAAACACCCAAGCCGGCTCCAAAGCCGGTGAAAAAACAAGTACCTGTGAAGAAAACATCAACCCCGGTTAAAAAAGCTACACCCGCAAAGGCCCTGCCTGTAAAAAAACAGGAAGCGCCCAAAAAGCAGGAGCCTCCTAAAAAACAGGAACCTGTAAAGAAGCAGGAACTGCCCAAAAAAGCAGAACCCAAAAAAGAAGAGCCTGTAAAAAAACCTGTGGTGGCAGCGCCTACCCACCAGGAAGTGAAGCCAGCTATTAAACCGCTGGAAAAACCTGTTGTGAAAAAAGAACCACCCAAGCCCACCAAGGTGGTCATTCCAAAAACATCAACCACAAAATCAGTAAAATACAATCCTGATTTTACGAAATCAGTATTGGATGCGCATAACCAGATAAACACCGGCCCTACAATGAGGTATTCAGATGCAGAATTGGTAGAATTCAGAGAGTTGATCATGAAGAAACTGGAAACAGCTAAAAAAGAACTGGCTTATTTACAGGGTCTGATCACAAGAAAAGATGAAGGCGATATGGAAGATGGTCGTTACATGACCATGGAAGATGGCAGCATGAGCATGGAGCGTGAACAACTGAGCCAGATGGCCAGCCGCCAGATCCAGTTCATTGACCACCTGGAAAAAGCCATCATGAGAATTGAAAATAAAACTTACGGTATCTGCCGCGTTACCGGTAAGCTGATTGACAAAGCACGTCTGCGCGCTGTGCCGCATGCTACCTTAAGCATCGAGGCCAAGCAGATGATGAATAAATAATTGCTTTCGGGAAATAAAAAGGAAGTCCCCCTTGCGGGGACTTTTTTATTTTGATCTTTTCTGCAGGAAAACCTGGACACCGATCCCGATGTTGAGGCCATTACCCTTGAAATGTTGTTCCACCTGGTTTTTGGAACTGAGGTTAGTGCCGTTATCAACGATCCTGTAATCTGTGATGGTAGTGAATTTGTTGGATGAGAAACTGTAGCCGAGGGTCGCATCTATTCCTACCGTTGCATTGATCATTTTTGTAACACCGGCATTAAGACCGGCATTGTAAAAGAATTTTTTCGAAGAAGCACCTTCATAGTTATAGCGGTAATTGACAATCTCGTAAAACCCTTCTGTTTTGGTTTTACCACTTCCTGCATTACCCTGCACCTGCATGAAAGGGAGCAGTTTGCCGGAGTTTTTAAAATAATAACGGAGATAGACACCCGCTCCATAATCCGTGTTCCGGTTTTCATCCCTCACATAAGTATTGCCGTTAACCAACGATTCTCTCCAGATGATGAAACTGGAATACCCTGCAATCAGCTGCACACCGCCTGCTAACTGGTCGGTAAGAAATATTCCAAATGAAGGGGTAAGGTTAAAGTTGGACTGGTTTTGTTTGGTTATATAATTACTGGAAGGATCAGGATAAGTGTACCTGGTTTCACCTGTGCCGATAAAACTGGTGGCAATGGAACTGCCGATCATTCTCACACCTTTCGACAGTTGTGCAGATGCGATAGCGGCTGCCAGGATCAATGGAAGTACCAATAAATATTTGAGTCGCATAGTTTCGGTTTGTGCAGTAACAAATGTAGGCCGGGCCACTATGAATATGCCCTCCCGGGGTAATTATTATTTGTTGGAAAATAATTTCATAACCATTACTTTTACCCCATTACCAACTAACACAAAAACTGATTTATGAGAAAAATGCGCTTTCTTTCTCTTGTTTTATTTGCATTTGTTTTTCTTGTGGTGAGTTGTGCTAAAGAAGGACCACTGGGTCCCGCAGGCGCATCAGGTCCACAAGGTCCTCCAGGATCAGCTGGCGCAACAGGTGCACAAGGTCCTACTGGTCCGCAAGGCCCAACCGGTCCACAAGGTCCTCAGGGTCCGCAGGGTCCACAAGGCCCTGGTGGAACAGCCAACGTAGTTTATTCAGACTGGTTTGCAGCAAGCACTTTGACCTGGGCAGATTCCATTCATACAGATCTCGGTGTAATCAGCCGTGGTAATAAAGCCGCGACAAGTGTTACTGCAGCCGTAATAGATAATGGTGTGGTGCTTTCTTATTTCAGAAGTCCTTCAGCCGGTGCAACACAATTGCCCTACCTCTTTGGTACAACAGCAAACCTGATGCAGTATAATTCCATCCTGCAGCCAGGTACTATCACTTATTTTGTAGCCAATCACAGTTCGGGAAGCGCCGCCGGTGCAACACCGGTAGGTGAGTTCCGTTATGTGGTGATTCCAGGCAGTGTTGGTGGTGGTAAGTTCATGCAGGGTGCATTTGCAGGTTATTCCATCGA
>CBDUBK010000333.1:0-3767 GCA_965365375.1 uncultured bacterium
GTGAAGGATAATTCCCTGGCTGGTCACCCTATTTTAACCTGGGTTGTCCACTCCATGGAGATATGCAGTCGGGGGTATGGAACCCATTTGTGCAACTGTTATCACTTGCGGGGCCTTATACTTTAAGAACCCTGCAAATTGAAACCTTGTTCTATATCTGGGTCAGCGGGGTGGGCATGTTTTTCCTGGCGAGGCATTTTACGGGTGACCAGCGTTCTGCTTTGCTGGCGGGATCAGCCTTCATGCTTTGCGGTTATAATAGTGATTCGGCACAGTTCCTCAACTGGATCAGCGCTGCTTCATTTCTTCCCTTTGTTTTTCTTTTTTATTACAGGATGCTGAAAGAAAGAAAATGGAAACATGCTTTGCTTTCAGCATTTTTTCTTTACTTATTATTTACAACTGCATATCCGGCGGATTTTGTACTGGCTTCCTATCTTCTCCTGATATTACTGGTTGTACATCTTCTTTCGAAACCAGGAAGGTCACAGCCAGGAAAACAATTAGGTTTACATGGGGTGCTGGCATTGACCTTTGTTTTATTCTGCCTGCCGGCAATTATCTCTTATGCAGAATTTCTTCCCTTGACACAGCGCGGTTCCGGGGCCAGCTTTGAGCAGGCTATGAGTAACCCGCTTCACCCCGGGCTGCTGATCTCTTATGTTGCTCCCTTAGCTGCATGGAAAGCACCATTTGCTTCTATTACCGATCCGCTCACACGGAATTCATTTATTGGTTTGATCCCTTTTTATTTTTTCGTTCTCTCATTTTTTGTCAAACTCCACAGTCCTTTGGGGAGGTTTTTCAAATGGGGATTTATCATTTCTCTGTTTTTCAGTTTTGGAGAATGGGGTCTAATCCGGACGGCAGCTTATCATATTCTTCCCTTGATGGACTCATTCAGGCATCCTTCCAATGCAAGATTGTTTTCGCTCTTTTTTGCCTGCCTGCTCGCAGCAATGGCGTTTAGTTCAGTGCTGACCAATCTCAATGACTGGAGAATAAGAAAAAAATCTTGTCTCGCTCTTGTTGCTATTTCAATTGTCTTGATGATTGTTTCTTTTACAGGAGGTCCCTTATTTGAAAACCTGTCCTGGAAAGGTTTCAAAAATCTTATTGATGCTGCAGACTTTTATGACCTGCTTTTTTTATCAGTAATACTCCAGCTGCCCTTCATCGCCTGGATTTATTTTTTTGCTTTGAAAAAAATCAATGGCAGGCTCCTGCTGGCAGGAAGTATTCTCAACCTGGTAATCTTTATTGCACTTTACCAGCCATTTTCAGTGGTCAAAAACACAACTGTTACACAGATTCAAAACCTGCTGGATTCAATACAACAACCTGGTTTTCCAAAACCTGATCTTAATTCCTCCGTGGCTGATAACAGCAGGGAAGGAATGAAATATTTTGAAGAGATCGGGGCTGCCAATATGTATAATAAAAGGATCGGCCGTGTGGATTACCGGATCACACCGAGTAATTTGAATACACAAAATGAATTCTGGTTTGATACTGTATTAAGAAGACAGGTACTGCAGTATCCATTGTTTTATAAAGCAGATACTTTTATCAAGGAAAATGATAGCATGCTTTACCATACTGGCGGACGAAAAATTATTTATACCCAAAATGCCAGCCCGGAAAACTTAACTGCCCACGGATCATACACAGCAAATCTTGTTGAATTCACCCCGCAATACTGGAAAATTGAAGTGAATAGTATCACTCCGGGTTTTTACAGCCTGTTTCAGAATCATTATCCCAGGTGGGAGGCGATGGTTGATGGGAAACCTGTTGATATCATGACCAGTAACCTGAGTTTTATAGGTATTGTAATTCCGGCAGGGAAGCATATTGTTGAACTGAGGTACAGGGTGAATGATCTGCGAATTGCATGGATGATCAGTTTGATCAGTTTGATCCTGATTGGGGGATGGATCGGTTGGAAACCTGAATTTTGAAAACAATCAGGTGTTCCTGGTTGCTGTTTGACTGCCCTTGTTGGTATTCTTCTCTAAACATCTCCATTCTGTAAACCATCACACCAACAACTTCCTTCTGGATGAATGGTCAAAGGTTGTCGGCTAATTTAAAATTGCTAATGACAACGAAGTTGGACTCCACTTGTACAGTCGAGAATAATTTCCTTACCGCTTTACACTTTGAACTAGCTATAAAAAAGTCCCGGCTGCCCGGGACTTTATAAATATCATCAAAGAATCATTTATCGCATCAGGTACATCTTACCGTAACCCTTGTTGAAATACTTATCTGTATTATCAGATTGAGAAGTATACTTATCCAGCGATTTTCCATTCAGGTTGGTGATCACCCTATAGAGATATACACCATTGGCGAGTTTCTGCCCATACTGGTCGGTACCATCCCATTTATATTCGGTGATGTTCCTTCCGATATGGATCGGGCCCAACTCTTCTTTCGTGATCTCTTTCACCACCTTACCGGTTACCGTAAGGATCTGGATCCTGATATTCTGCGGCACCTGGCTGCCCGTTACTGTAAACACAAATGCCGTGGATGTGGTGAACGGATTCGGATAGTTCAGCATATTCGAGATCATCGGTTTATTGATCACCTGGAAATTCACCCTGTACTGCATCCTGCCGGCTTCATTATTACTCATGTCCTTACCGGTAACGATCAGCTCATACTCACCATCTTCCTCGAAATAGGGTTTGAAGATGGCAGAAGCCGTGTTATGGGTGCTGTTACCCTGTTGCGCGGGAACAAAACTCAAGGTATCCGCGTCAAACTGGTAATCGCGCAGCAGGCCTGTTGAAACCTGTCTCACCTGAACCTTCAGTTTGGAAGGGTCATTGAGCAAGTGCCATTTGGCTTCATCCTTCAATGTTATCAGGATGTTTGGCCGGGCCGATACGATATCCCTGTTGAGGATATGAACATTATCGAAGGTCACATCCATCACCGGGTTAAGCGTATCACCCCGTACATAGAAAGTACGGAAGGCGAAATTGTTGAACAGGTATTGCTCCGGCTGGTCAAAGTCCGGATTGATCTCCACGTAAAGTGAATTAGGTCCAACGATATCCCTTGTATCGATCGGCACACGAATGTGTAATGTATCAGGATTATTAACAGCAAGCGGCCTGTGTTTACTTACAAATACAGTGCGCTGCACATTATTCCTGTCGGTAACAATGGCCTTGACCTTTATACTGTCAGCAAACGGTGTTTCACTTACATTTTTGAAAGCAATTTTGAATTCCAGTGGTTCAGCCACATCTACCGTATCCTTCATGCTGAAATAAGAATTGGCAGCAACAGCTCCTTCCGGTGCAGGCTCGTAGGTGAGCCTCCAGTAACGCAACTGGTAAGGCGTATTGCTTACATTATCTGCGTTGCGCATTCTCAATTGCACAAAAGGATATTCAGCAGCGTCAATGCTTGAAATGTCCACATCCTGCTGGTTGAGATCTAAATTTGTAATCAGCGTATCTGCATGACCGTTGTTACGGATACCAATCACACTCACCTTTGGATTATCACCGGCCACCTGGTCAAGCGAAGAACCGCGCCATTTCAGGGTTTTCCACGCAAGTGCAGGACCAAACTGAGGTGAGTTGATATATCCTACAGTATCCGGTACCGGGCAATCAACCGTAAGTGTTACGTTGTCGAGCACACCTTCCGATACAATCCATTTAGGTACGAATGAAGGATCATTCTTTTTATATACCAGTACAAATTGCCTTGGCCTGTAGAAGGAGTCAATGCCGTTAAAACCC
>CBDUBK010000334.1:0-3766 GCA_965365375.1 uncultured bacterium
GATAAGAAATGGCATTGATGTAGGTCAAGAACCAAAGGCGGGAGTTAAAGTCCATTAACTTTCAGCCCTTCCAGCAAATACACATACTCCCTTGCGCAAACAAGTAAATCTGCACCTGAGCCCCCCCAGCAACAATTGGCTGGTACAGCAGGCAGACTGATCAAAGCAAGACGTTCACCCTGGCTATCTAAAATAAGAATGCCTTCTTTATTGCATAAATACAGGTTTCCTTTCCCGTCCATCTTCATTCCATCGCTGTTCTCTTCAGCAAATACACCTTTATATTCCAGAGTGAATGCATCATACATGCTGATAAATTTTTCAGAAGCTTTGTTGGAACAGATATAAAGAGTATGCTGGTCGGGTGATAAACATACACCATTAGGATACTGGTACCGCTCGCAGAACAATTTAACTTCACCTTCGGCAAATGCATATACTCCTGCCCTTGACTGGAACTTTCCCGGGTTCAGCTGCCCGTTTTTCAAGCCATAAGGAGGATCGCTGAAAAATACAGTGCCATTTTCATGAACAACCAGGTCATTGGGGCTGTTGAAAAGTTTACCCCGGAAGATGCTGATATATGGCTGCACATCGCCTCCCTGCCAGATGCCAATATCGTGGCTACCATGGCGGCATACAAGCAAGGCACCTTCCTTCGACCACGCCAGCCCGTTAGATCCCGCCTGGTCAGCCTTGAGATCCGGGTCGAACATAATATTGGTTCCGCTGTTTTCAATAACCCGGTGCCTGGTCTCTTCAAGGCTGATACTGTAAACATGATTTGCTGTGATATCGCTGAAGAGGTAGCGTCCTTTTTCATCCCAGACCGGGCCTTCTGTGAAAAGACAGTCGTCGGCCAGGCAATGACTTTTAAAATCAGGATTGATAAACTGGAAAACTTTTTCCTGGTAAACGGTCAATTGGTGATGCATACAAATTTGCTTGGCATTAACCTGCAAGTTCGACAAAAGCACCGGCATTACCCGATTAATCCCGCCAATTTGCCCACTACCTTTTCAAGATTGATGCCTTTACCCAATACAGGTTTGAATAAATCTCCTTCTACCGCGAGCCTTTCAAAAATATTGCGGGCATTCCATGTCTTTGAAGTCAACCCTTTTTTCAATTCACTCCAGTCAAGTGGAGTGGAAACCGGAACTCCTGGCTTTGGCCTGAGAGAATATGGTGATGAAACAGTCTGTGTTTCGCGGTTCTGCAAATAATCAAGATAGATCTTCCCCTTTCTTTTGGCAGGCTTTCTTTCAACACTTGTGAATTCAGGTAATTCATGGTTAACAAGGGTTACAACAAGTTCCGCCAGTTGTTTGGACTGGTCATAATCATATTTTGCACCCAGTGGGATAAAAATATGCAGACCAGTTGATCCTGATGTTTTACAATAAGCATCAGCCCCTATCGCATCGAGGATCTCTTTTACCTTCAATGCCACCTGCATCACCTGGTCGAAACTATTGCTGTCATCCGGATCAAGATCTATCAGGCACCAGTCTGGATTTTGCCAGCTTTTCACCCGGCCATGCCAGGGGTTCATTTCTATACAACCAAGGTTGGCCATATAAATGAGACTTGCCTCATCAGTACATACAAGATATTCTACTGTCGAATTGGTTGACTCACTGAAATCCTTATGCGTTTCAACCCACGATGGTACTTTTCCTTTCTGGTTCTTCTGGTAAAAATTGGGTCCATCAATCCCGTTAGGATGCCTGTTGAGGGATTGAGGCCTGTCTTTCATGTAGGGAAGAATGTAGGGTGCGATCTCCAGGTAATAATTGATCATGTCTCCCTTGCTGAATTTTTCTTTTTTCCAGTAAAGTTTATTGAGATTGGTGAGTTTTAATTCATGACCGTTCAATTCCAGAATTTGTTCATCTGCAAGAGAAAGATCCAGTTGTATCAGGCCGCTTTTTTGTGCAGTACTCTTTTTCGTTGCATTTTTCTTACCCGGTGCTCCGGCTTTTTTTACAGCGGTTTTTTTTGGAGCAGATTTTTTTGCCTGCCCCGCGTTGGTTTTTTTAAGGGCGGCAGTAGTTTTTCCCGGTGCTTTTTTTGAAGCCTTCTTTTTGATACTGGGCATATTCATTGATTTTTCAAATCCGACATCCTTTGCTTTTTTATCAGAGCGCATGCCCATAAAAATCGGGTGCCTTGCGATTTTCTCTTTTGTCCATTCAGAAAACTTGATCTCGCAGACCAGTTCGGGTTTCACCCAGGTAACCGGCTGGTTGGGTTTGGGACATTTTTCAAATGGACAATCTTTTATTCTGAGAGGCTGTAATTGTTTATATATTTCTTCCAGCAATTTTGTATTGAAGCCGCTGCCGGTGTGGCCTACATATACCAAACTGTTATTATCATAAACACCCAGCAACAGTGCCCCGAAAAATTTTCTTGAATTACGGGGCTGGGTATAACCTGCAATCACCACTTCCTGCCGCTGGTTGACTTTGATCTTTACCCAGTCTGCCGTGCGTGCATTGATATGATAGGTACCTGAAGCTTTTTTGGCCATGATCCCTTCGAGTCCCTGCGCCATAGCGGCTTCGAAAAAATCCCTTCCTTTTCCCTCAACATGATCACTGTATTTAATTACCGGGTCATCTTCGGGAAGAATGGATCGTAATATCTTTTTTCTTTCCAGCAGCGGCAGACCTGTAAGATCATATCCATCCAGCCAGATCAGGTCAAAAATAAAATACTGCAAATGAACAGGAGTGTTTTGCCAGTTCTGCAGCGACTGGAACATAGCCATGCCCTTATCATCCACTGCTACGATCTCACCATCAAAAACAGCATGTAATCCTAATTTCTGTAATGCTTCGGCTACTGGGGCATAACGTGCTGTAAAATCCGAAAGATTGCGGGAACTTAATTTCACCTGGCTATCCTCACAATAAGCTACTGCCCGGTAACCATCCCATTTGATTTCGTAAACCCAGTCATCCTTATCAAATGCCTCCTCCACCAGTGTTGCAAGCATGGGCACAAGATCATGTGGCATTGCTGAAGGCTTGGCACCTTCTTTATTTTCCAGCAGGTTTGTTACGATGCGGGCTTTTTTTTTAGCAGTTGTTTTTGCAACGGCTTTTTTAGGTGCAGATTTTTTGGCTGCAGGTTTTTTGGCTGCAGAAGTCTTTTTCGCAGATTTTTTCGCAGCAGCCTGGTCACCTTCCGGGTGTTTTACTTCAGCTCCATTTGCTTTCGCCACCTGGGCCAGGGTTTTTCCTGATTTCACAGACTTATTTTTATCAAGAATATTTTCGGCTGATGCATGCGCATCCTTTTTCTTCATGAGGATCCATGCATTCTCCCCTCTTCCTTTCATTTGAAACAAAGCGAATTCTCCCTTGATCTTCTTCCCATGCATGGTGAATTTGAGGTTACCGGCATATAATTGTTTCTTCAGCAGCTTTTCTTTTTCTTTCCTGCTTATTCCATCGGATTCAAGAGGTTCATAAAAACCTTCATCCCACACAATCACCGTTCCCCCGCCATAGTTGCCTTCTGGTATCACGCCTTCAAATTCACGGTAATCATACGGATGATCTTCTACCATCATCGCAAGACGTTTGTCCTCCGGATTTAAGGAAGGACCTTTGGGTACAGCCCAGCTTTTCAGCACACCATCCATCTCCAGGCGAAAATCATAATGCAGGTTGGTTGCATCATGCTTCTGTATCACAAACCTCAGGGAGCCACTGGATGATTTAGGCCTGCCAGCCGGTTCAGGTGTCTGGTCAAA
>CBDUBK010000335.1:0-3758 GCA_965365375.1 uncultured bacterium
CCATTGCGGTTAATTCAAAAAACTTGAACTAAAACCATCTTTTGAATTTTGACTTTTGACTTTTGACTTTTGAATTGACGTCTACAGACTACTGACTACCATCTCCACTCAGCTCTTCTTCTGCTCTTTCGCCCATGCATCCTTCAACGTAACTGTTCTATTAAAGACAAGACGTGCGTAGGTATCACGATTGTCAAGCGTAAAATATCCTTTCCTCAAAAACTGGTAACGTTCATTCAGCTTCGCGGTTTTTAATGCTGGTTCAGCGAAAGCGGTTTTTACAGTCTGCAAAGAATCAGGGTTGATATAATCTTTGAAGTCACCTTCCTCGCTGGATGGATCCTCCACCTTGAACAACCTGTCATACAAACGCACTTCGGCAGTAACCGCCTGGGTGATCTCCACCCAATGCAAAGTGCCTTTTACATTGATGCCGGAAGTATCCTGCCCGCTCCTGCTTTCAGGAATATAAGTACACCTCAATTCAGTAACATTACCTGCTTCATCTTTTACAGCTTCATCACATCGGATGATATAGGCGCCTTTGAGCCGCACCATGCCTCCGGGAAATAACCTGAAATATTTTTTAGGTGGATTTTCCATGAAGTCCTCACGCTCTACATACAATTCCCTTCCGAATGGGATTTTACGGCTTGTACTTGAGGGATCTTCAGGATTATCTTCCAGTTCCAGCCATTCAATATCTCCTTCGTAATTGGTTACTACAAGTTTCATCGGATCAAAAACCACCATCCTTCGCAAAGCGATCCTGTTGAGGTGCTCACGCACGCAGAACTCCAGTAACCCGACATCGGTTACATTATCTCTTTTTGCGATTCCGACCCTATCGCAAAACTCCCTGATCGATTCCGGTGTATAACCTTTCCTGCGCATGCCGCTGATCGTTGGCATCCTGGGATCATCCCATCCATCCACATGTTTTTCGTTAACCAGCTGCAATAATTTTCTTTTACTCATTACGGTATAAGAAAGGTTGCGACGGGCAAATTCATACTGGTGGGAAGGAAATATCCCGAGTTGGCTGATCAGCCAGTCATATAATTCACGGTGGGGTACAAATTCCAGCGTGCAGATGGAATGTGTCACTTTCTCTATGCTGTCGCTCTGTCCATGTGCAAAATCATACATGGGATAGATGCACCATTTATCACCCGTGCGGTGGTGGTGCGCATGTTTGATGCGGTAGAGCAAAGGATCACGCATGAGCATATTGGGATGCGCCATATCAATTTTTGCACGGAGTGTGCGGCTTCCGTCAGGGAATTCACCCGCTTTCATGCGCTGGAAGAGATCAAGGTTTTCTTCGACGGACCGGTCACGGTACCGGTTGTTTTTTCCAGGTTCGGTAGGTGTTCCTTTTTGTGCGGCTATTTCTTCTGAAGTCGAATCATCCACGTAAGCCAGCCCCTTTTTGACCAGGGTCAGTGCAAATTCATATAGCTGGTCAAAATAATCGGAGGCGTACAATTCATTCTTCCATTCAAATCCCAGCCATTTGATGTCTTCTTTGATACTGTCAACATATTCTGTTTCCTCGGTTACGGGATTAGTATCATCGAAACGGAGGTTGGTATAGCCCGGGTATTTTTTAGTAAGTCCGAAATTGAGACAGATGCTGGTGGCATGGCCCATGTGCAGGTAACCATTGGGTTCAGGCGGAAAACGGGTCACGATAGTTTTATACCTGCCATTCTTCAAATCGTCTTCAATGATCTCTTCTATGAAATTGATACTTTTCTCTTCACTCATTTGCCAAAGATAAGATGGGGAAGCCAATGGCTTTGTGGATGCCGGGCCAATGGTCATTGGCCATTGGTTGATCTTATAACATTTTTTTGCCGATCAAAATCCGGCTTCCGCCGATGGCGGCATTGGAAAAATCCGCGGCTTTTTTATTTTTGAAATCCCTTACCGTGTAAATCCATTAAAATGAGAAAGTATTTAGCCCAGGTAAACCTCAGACGTTATTTTTCGGAAAAAAATGCCCTAACTGTTATGGTGGCATTGTTCTGCTTTGTCATGATGATCGTGTCTTTCTTCAAAGGCAATTCCATCTGGGAAGCCATTGCCTTCGCCCTGGCTTTCAGCCTTGCTGTTGAAGTGATCTGTCACCGCGCCAAAGAAAACCGTTAAGGTTTTTCAACTCCTCAGCCTCCTTTTTTACTGATTGTCTATCTTTAGACCCACGATTGCAGCTATTTTTGCCAAATTTTAAAAGCATTTAATGGCGCAAAGAAGCATTATTACCGGTACCGGTTCCTATATTCCAGAACAGATTGTTACCAACAAGGAATTTTCTGAACATAAGTTTTATGCGGAGGATGGCCAGCCCATTGAAACGGCTCCTGCTGAGATCGTTGAAAAATTCAAACAGATCACCGGTATCGCGGAAAGACGTTATGTGAAAAAGGATCAGACCGCTTCAGACATCGCCACCATTGCCGCTCAAAGGGCAATTGAAGACAGTGGAATTGATCCGGAAACGCTCGACCAGATCATAGTTGCCCATAATTTTGGAAATGTTATCAGCAATACCATTCAAACGGATGCTGTTCCTTCACTTGCAAGCCGGGTTAAGCATAACCTGAAGATCCAGTCTCCCGCCTGTGTGGCCTATGATATTTTATTTGGCTGTCCCGGATGGGTGCAGGGTATGATCCAGGCAGATGCTTTTTTTAAGGCAGGCATGGCAAAGAAAGCCCTGGTCATCGGAACCGAAACACTATCAAGGGTTATTGATATGCATGACCGTGACAGTATGATCTTCAGTGACGGAGCAGGAGCATGTATCCTGGAATATAAGGACCACCCTGTGAGTGGTATCATCGCTTCATCCGCGGTCACGCATTCAATGGATGAAGCGTATTTCATCCACCTCGGACAGTCTTACCATCCCGAGGCAGATCCCGGTGTCCGTTATATTAAAATGAAGGGCCGCAAGGTTTATGAATATGCTATCAAACAGGTAGCTGAAGCCATGAAAAACTGCATGGACAAAGCCGGGATTGGCATTGACCAGCTTCACAAGATTTTCATTCACCAGGCCAATGAAAAAATGGACGAAGGCATCATCAAGGTGCTTTATAAATTATACGGACTCAAAACATCTCCAAAAGATATTATGCCCATGTGCATCCAGTGGCTGGGTAACAGTTCAGTAGCCACGGTTCCTACTTTATTTGACCTGGTAAGAAAAGGGCAACTGGAAGAACACGAACTGAAAGAAGGGGATTACATTCTTTTTGCATCGGTAGGTGCGGGAATGAATATCAACGCAATCTGTTACAGGATCTGATCCACCAGCTAAACTTGTGTTACCAAATCATTAATTTTCCGGCCTCAGGTACTGCATGGCACAGGTTTTTTATACCTAACTGAAACAAAGAGCCATGTCAGAAAAAAATGAGCTGTTGCCCGGCGACGGCATTTCACCTGAGAACAACGGGTCAGCTGACAAATCTGAAAGATTTGAAAGTGATACCCAAAAGATCGTCCGTAAGCACCTGGAAGATCCCGATCACCAGATTACGGATGAAGAAATGCAGAACATCCGTGTGGGCATGATCCCGCCCCAGTTTGATGAGGCAACCAGGGCAAGACTTGAAGGAGAGGATGCCATCGAAGCGGTTGAAGAAAAAATTGCCGGAACTCCCAGTGAAATTGAAGAAGAAGAGAATACAAATAAGGATAAACTGAATCCCTGGGATATCAGGGAGTCGTCATAGGGAATGGTGAAT
>CBDUBK010000336.1:0-3758 GCA_965365375.1 uncultured bacterium
CTGGGAATTACATGAAGAGCCTTATGATTTTTTCCGTTATACCAAACATGCTTTGAAGATCCTGTTTGAAAAGCACGGACTTGAAATAGATTATATCAGGCCAAATGGTGGTAAATGGGCAGCTGTTTACCAGTTGAGAAATAATATGCTCTTCAGTTCTTTTGCTAAAAAAACATTTGCAAGCCACCTGAAGAAGTTTTTTTACGTCAAAATGAAAATGATCAGCCTGAGGAACCTTTTTGCTATATGGCTGGATAAAAAATTCCGTGATGAAGTTTTTACTTTAAACTATATCGTTGTAGCGCACAAACCGCTCAACTGAATTTCTCATTATAGAATACCAGGTTCTCGCCTGCGATCTCAAGAGAAAAATGGTATTGTGAAATTGCGTTGAACACAGCCCTGCTGCAACCTTTTTTCATCCTGTCATGCAGTTCAACTACGAGTACACGTGTATGAGGCAGCCATTGTTCATAACCTGAAGTAAAAATTTCTTTTTCTGAGCCTTCCACATCAAGCTTCACCAGGTCGATGGTTTTCCAGTTCATTTCCTCCATCAGGGAAGGAATACTCCAGGCCCTGATGGCACCAGGCGATTGGGCAGGAACTTCTTCAACCGTAAAACCATTATTTCCTATGCCGGAATCTTTTACCTGCAGCCAGGAAGGGCTGCTCCAGATGCCACCCTGCAATGCTTTGATATTGGAATAAACTTCTGTGTTTTTGATAAGCATTCTGAAATTATCATCATCGGGTTCAACACTAACCACCTGGGCACCGGGATATTTTGTAGCAAAATAGGCAGCAGTCAATCCGATGTTGCCGCCACCGTCAATAATGGTTGCAGGAGTAAAATCTTTCTTCAAAGAATAAGCTTCCTGCAATACCACTTCGAGGAAAGTATAATAATCAAATGGGTTTTTCCTGAGAGAAAACGGGTGTTTTAACCTCGACAGCCTGATGTTTTCAAGCTTTCCTGTTTTAAAACGCATATAAAGAGGCCAGGCTTCGGAAAAGGACAGAAATGAACGGAATTTTCTGTATCTGGACATGGGCAAAAAAACATTTTAATTTTAGAAACAGCAAATACCTTTATCCGATGTCATCCATTTTATTCATTGCCATGATGAATGGCGCACCATGGGGAGGAAGTGAAGAGCTCTGGTATGCAGGTGCACTGGAAGCGGCCCGGCAGGGACATCGTGTAGGTTGCGTGGTGTACGACTGGGCAGCGAAAAAACCAAGAATGAAGGTTTTGGAAGATGCGGGTTGCACTATTTATTATATCCCAAATAAAGGCCGCCTTAAAAAAACCATACGTGACAGGATTGAAAACAAGATCACGAAATGGAAACGTATTCCTGAATTTTTGAAAGCGCTGCCGGTGGAAGAGTATGATCTCGTTATTCTCAACCAGGGGTATTTTGAAATCACACTACCGGTTTGGAAAAATTTTTACAAACGTTTGGACAGGTTCGTGCTGGTGTATCATAATTACAAAGAAAAGGAGCGCATTAAAAAATCAAAGGCGCACATCCTGCGCAAATGGATCAGCAGGGCAACATTAAACCTGTTCGCATCTGCAAGGATCGGGCAGGTGCTGGAAGACAGACTTGACATCAGGATTCCAAATGGACAGGTGCTGATCAATCCAATCAGCTTTGAACCTCCTGGAACTTATACTCCTTTTCCTCCCTTGCGGGAAGGTAATTTCAGGATGGTGGTAGTTGCCGCGCTTGATGTAACCAGGAAGGCGCAGGATAAACTGGTACTTGCTTTATCGGGCCCAAGATGGCGTGACAGGAACTGGACCCTTCACTTTTACGGGGCAGGACGCGATGAAAAAAAACTAAAAAAACTGGTGAAGAAACAAAAGCTCACAGATAAAATCTTCTTTGAAGGCCATGTAAAGGATGTGAGAAAGGCACTGGAGGATGCGCATATACTTTTACAGATCACGCATATCGATGCCATGCCGCTGGCGGTAGTGGAAGCGATGGCCATGAGCCGTCCGCTTGTTGTGAGTAAGATTGGTGATATGCCGGAGTGGTCCATTTTCAATAACAATGGCTGGGTGTGCCAGGATGCCTCACCTGAGGAAATAGACAGGATCATGAGTCTGGCCTGGGCCTGCCGTGATGACTGGCATAATATGGGGCGTAAATCATTTGATTTGTTCAGGGAAAAATTTCCGGTTTCACCTGCGAAATATTTTCTGGAGCAGATTGGTGTTAAATTGAATGAAGAAGGCCGGGAAGACGGCAAGGCGGTAAGTAAAGACTAAGAGAATGGAATCTACTTGATAACCGAAATGATCGAAAACGTTATTTGTTGTAATGCAATTTTGTATTGAGTTAACTACTTACCGCTGTGTCAGCCAAAGCTCCAGCGAAGGCTGGCCTTCCCGTCTTCCCGGCCTTGCCTTTTTCTTTGGTCTTTAATCTTTTTTATTATGCTTCCACCAGCGGTAGCCGATAAAGCCAATAAGAAGCAGAGGTGTAAAGGCCAGGTACATGATACCGGCATTCAAACCTTTCGCAGGTTTTTCTCCCATTTGTTCCGCGGTTCGCGTACAAATGGAACATTGCGCTTCTGCCGGTGTAAGGCCTGCAACCACCAACACAATAAGAAGAAATATCATCCACCTTACAGCTCTGGTTTTCATGCCGCAAAGGTAACCAGAAGCCTGTGATTGCTGTCAGTGAATTGTTAAATGATCTCCGGGGATAAGAGTAAAATTCAAATATTGAACCTCTACTTACCGCTGTGTCAGCAGTAGCTTCAGCGAAGGCTGGACTTACCAGCCAAAAAGAAAAGGCATAGCCGGGAAGTCGGGAAGGCGGTAAGTAAAGATTCTTAATACAAACATTCAATTTGAATACGATAAAAGAGTTTACCAATTCGTAGCACAATTCGTTTTGAAATTACTGGTAATATGATTCTTCAAACACTGGGCCCTGAGTTTGGAAAATGGATGGCTGCGGAAAAAATCCTCAAGCCGGCTGTACTGGTTTTCCTGTTCCGACATTTCATTCCAGAAGGAAACAGCAGCACAGATATCCTGGTCCAGCGCATAAGTGAGGTCTGTGCCAAAATAATCCGCTTCCAGTTCATTTTTCTGGTTGAAAGAGCCGGTGAGTGTCCGGATCACCTGGAAAGCTGTAGTTCCGTTGGCCTCGCCAAAGATCTTATTGGCCACCATCATATCCTGGATGGTTTTTTTGATATGTCCTTTTTCTGAATGCCCGATCTCATGACCTACTATGGCGTAGAGCAGTGCCGTTTTGCCTTTACATTTTTCATACATGGCCCTGGTTACATAGATGCGTCCGCCGAAAGTAAAAGCATTGATATTGGTATCATCCAGGGCATAGATCTCGTATTGAATCGTACTGGGTTCCTTGCGCACCCTGAGCAATTCCGTCAACACTGCTTTGAGGTCGGCATTGATGGCAGGATTATCCAGTAATTTAAACGTACCGGATTCGATGGCGTCTTTGTGAAAGGCTGCTCCATACTGTGATTGTATATCATCCGTGATCTTATCGGCATCCACGGTTACGTCTCGGATAAAATCACCCGCTTTCTCCAGGGTCCGGTTCACCTGGCTGCCACCCACTGCACTGTCGAGGCAGGCAAATGAATAGTTCATATCCTTCCCTGCTTTTTGTTCACCACAGGAAACAAGAACGGTCCCCAATAAGAGGGTAGTAATAATTCTATGCATAGGTTGGTAAATGCAAACAGTTTGCCATGAG
>CBDUBK010000337.1:0-3754 GCA_965365375.1 uncultured bacterium
TGCTTCTCTTCGGTCACCGTAGCTTTAGCGAAAATGATCATCAGTCACCAATGCTTTAGCAAAGCTGACCTGCAAATTTTCACCACATCACATACGAATTTTTCCTGCTCCTGCGTTACTAGTTCACTGCCAGTAAATTTTATGAGAAAAATATTCATGCTTTTAGCGGTTTTATGCTGCCTGCAAATCATTCATGCACAAAAAACATTCAGGCAAAATACCGCCTATGTAGAATCATTCGGAAACAGCATCAGCATCCTCTCCCTCAATTATGAAAAACAGTTTCAGTCCCGGCCAGGCCTTGGTTTCCGCGCAGGTATTGGTTACCACACCGATGACCGTTTTCCATTTGCCATCCCTCTTGGGTTGAATTATCTCATACACATCAGAAATTACCGCTCATTCATAGACATAGGTGCGGGCGCTACCATCTCCAATGCCAGTGAACTCAAAACCTATCACCAGGAATTGCTGACCGGGCCCGGTGCTGATGAAATTATCGCGAGTTATATACCAGCACTTGGATATCGCCAGCATATTTTGCAGGACAGGCTAATGTGGCGCATTGCATTATGCGCAGTGGTTAATAAATACCGCAGCTTTCCTTTTGTAGGGCTGTCAGCAGGCGTGCGCCTCTGAGAATTGTCAGACCTTGATCTCTCCCTCGATAGAATCATCCAGCGTTTTACCCATGATGGCACCGGCGATTCTTTTGATAAGACCAATAGCCATGTTATTCTTGGTATCCCAGTAATAGCCTTCTTCAGGTGCCACTTTGATCACGGAGATCCTTGGATCATCCACACCTTCAGTGAACCAGGTCTTCAGCATGGGATTCCACAATTCCTTGATCTTTGCCTTATCATCACTCACACTGGCAATGCCGTACACTACCAGGAAATCTGAATAGGAAGATCCCTGGAAAAGCATTTGCACAGCAGGATCTGTAGCCAGTTCCTCATTCTTGAAACTGTCCTTGGCACTCAAGAACCAGAAATTACCCTGGTCGTCGATTTCCTGGACCGCCATGGGTCTTGTGTCAAATGGCTTACCCTGTTTAATGTTTGTACAGAAAAAACAGGTAGATGCTTTATCAACCAGTGTTTTCATTTTTTTGATGGCAGCTTTGCCATGCAGGTCTTTGTAGTTGTCTTCCGGCTGTTGTTTATTGATACTGTCCATAAGGAGATACTATCAAAAACAATACCCTGTACATTATAATCAGAAGCAAGGGGAAAAGATGCAATAAAATCCAGCTTAAGCCTGGTTTCCTTTCTTATTAACGATAGATTTTTTTTGTTTTCTCAACCATTCAAACCCTGCAATATTCAGCAGGAATAATTCAAAACCATAGATACTGTCTTCAACAGGTATCGTGCCGATGCGAAGTCCCAGGTTTTCTGCATCATTATACAGCACAACGGGTTCTTCCAGCCCGGTACCCGTAAGAATACCGTTCACAATAAAAAAAGGAATGAGCAGGATGGCATAAACAGAAAATGCCTTGCCGATCCAGTTTGTACCTGCAAGGAAATATAAGAGCAGGCAGATGAGCGCCGTACTTGTAAAGGTGACAAAAGGATACCACCGGTCGCGGAAAATTATACCCAGGGCGATCAGCAGGAAACAGAATAAAACGAGGAAGGTTTTTTCACGTCCTGGTTTCCATTGGAGGTTATAAAATTTATCAAGACAATAATAGGTGAACACACAGGCATAGGGAATGCAGATAAAGAACAATACTTCTTCAAGTGGCAGGTTGTAAAAATCGATGCCGGTTACATAACGGGGATTAAAACTCCAGATGCCGGCCTCCGTGAACAGCATATCCCATACAACAAACAAAGCCGCGACAGGAAATACAACAGGCAGAAAATATTTCCACATCCTGTCAAAACGGATGCGTGGATGAAATGAAAAAATGAAAGGAACGAGAATGGTTCCTAAATTAATCAGCAGGTAAGTGTACTGCATTATGCATTGCGGTTTTTCAGCCCCTTGAAATACCTGAAAGGAACCCAAAGCATACCAAAGCACTCACCGTCATGCTTGTCTATATGCTTATGGTGCATCTTATGCGCCCGCCTGATGGCTGCGAAATAGGCATTATCTGTATTGCGGAATAATTTGAAGCGCTGGTGAATGAATACATCATGCACCAGGAAATAAGCAAGGCCATAAATGGTAATACCCAGTCCAATAAAAAAAAGAAAATTATAATCCATTCTCAATCCAAAAAAAAGACAGGCGATACCCGGAAGCGCAAAAATCAAAAAGAAAAAATCGTTGTGTTCAAAAAAACCATAGGATTCTTTTTTATGATGGTCGCGGTGCAGTGACCATAAAGGACCATGCATGATGAATTTATGCGTGAACCAGGCCACACCCTCCATAGCCACAAAACTTCCGGCTGTTATCAATATGTTCAATGCTACACTCATGATTCAATGCAAATTTAAGAAGATTAACAGGGCTCAGATCATATTCATTTTATGTTCCACCAGGCTGTTGACCATCAGCCTCAGCTTCTTTCCATTGTTGATACGGATGCGGCTGGTCAATACTTTCCGGGCTGATAATTTTTTGATCTTTTTAAAAAGCGAGCGGTAATATACATAGGCCAGGTAAACACCTCCCCTAGACGAAACAGGAAGTTTCCGGATACCCTGCAAAGCAATCGCGAAATCTTTTTCTATATCGTTCTCAATCTGGCTTTTAGCCTCAGCGGTAAAATCGGATATATCAACATTGGGAAAATAGATCCTTCCCAGTACATGGTAATCATCCTTCATGTCCCTGAGAAAATTCACTTTCTGGAAAGCGGCGCCAAGCTTCATGGCATATGGCTTCAGTTCCTGGTAGGCAGCTGCATTGCCTTCGGTAAAAACATGGAGGCACATCAGTCCGACTACCTCAGCAGATCCAAGGATATACTGGTCATATTTTTCCGGTGTGTACATCTGTTTTTCCAGGTCCATCTCCATACTTTTCAAGAAAACATCCACCAATTCGATATCCATATTGTAATCATGAACAACATGCTGGAACGCATTAAGAACAGGATTGCTGGAGATGCGGCTTTCAATGGCTTCGTATGTATCCCGCCTGAATTTTTTCAGCAGGTATTTTTTATCATAACCTTCAAAGCTGTCCACGATCTCGTCGGCCAGCCTTACAAATCCATAGATGGAATAAACCGGGAAACGGAGCCGGTTATTCAGGAAATAAATGCCCAGTGAAAAGCTGGTGCTGTAAGCCTGTGTCGTCAGTTTGCAGACACGGACCGACAGGTCATCAAATAATGGTTTCATTTGGTTGTTTCTTTAAATATTTTTCCAACTGACGTGCAGCAATCTTACCCGAAATAATACAGGGCGGCACACCCGGACCTGGTACGGTGAGCTGGCCTGCATAAAAGAGGTTGCCGATTTTTTTATTCTGCATTTTGGGTTTCAGCACAGCAGTTTGTCTAAGGGTGTTGGCTAATCCATAGGCATTCCCTTTATAGGAATGATAATCAAATACAAAATCTGAAACACAATAACTTTTCTTATAGGCTACGTGATCTTTTAAGCCGGCAACACCGGTAAAACCGGAAAGCCTCCGCATCATCACCTCGTAATATTTTTCACGGGTTTCTTCAGAATCCGGCAACCCCGGTGCTATGGGCATCAACAGGAAAATATTCTCATGCCCCGCAGGTGCTGCATTCTCATCCGATTTTGAAGTGCAGCAAACATAGAATAATGGCTTG
>CBDUBK010000338.1:0-3752 GCA_965365375.1 uncultured bacterium
GCTCACCCACTACAAGGTCTTCTGTAGGCTCGGTAACAACACTGAGCAACCTGCTGCGCATGCTGTATTCACGAGCCGGTGATTATCCAAAGGGACAATCCATTATTTATGCAGAAGGATTTTCGCCCAATACACCTGATGGGGCCTGCCCGCAATGCCATGGGCTCGGGCGGGTGTATGAAGTAACAGAACAGACCATGGTGCCGGACGATTCACTTACCATTCGCGAAAGAGCCATTGCAGCCTGGCCCAGTGCATGGCAGGGGCAGAATCTCCGTGATATTCTTACTACACTGGGTTATGATGTGGACATACCCTGGAGACAGTTACCAAAAAAAGACCGTGACTGGATCCTGTTCACTGAAGAGCAGCCACAGGTGCCCGTATATCCCGGATTCACAAGGACAGAAGTGAAACAGGCCATCAGGCAAAAAATGGAGCCTGGTTATATGGGAACATTCACGGGTGCAAGAAAGTATGTACTGCACACGTTCGCACAGACCCAAAGCGCGCTGATGAAAAAACGTGTTTCTCAGTTTATGCTCAGCAGTGAATGTCCCACCTGCAAAGGAAAAAGACTCAGACCGGAATCTTTATCGGTAAAATTTTCCGGGCTGGATATTGCAGACCTGTCGCGCCTGCCCCTGGCAAGATTGCTGGAGATCTTTAAACCATATGCCAATGGTTCTTCACAAGCGATGGTAAAGATGGCAAGGGACCACGAAGAAAAAGCCATGGTAGCCCAGCGCATTGCAGAAGACATGGTAGCACGTCTAACGGTGATGCTTGACCTGGGATTAGGATATCTTTCACTTGAAAGAAGTACGCCAACACTTTCACCCGGGGAATTGCAGCGGCTTCGCCTGGCTACCCAGGTGCGCAGTAATTTATTTGGAGTAGTGTATGTACTGGATGAACCATCTGCGGGTTTGCATCCGGCTGACACAGAAGCATTATTAAGAGCATTGGATAAACTGAAAGCATCCGGTAATTCACTTTTTGTAGTGGAACATGAACTGGATGTGATCCGTGCGGCCGACTGGATCGTGGATGTAGGGCCTGCCGCAGGTGAAAAAGGGGGGGAGATCCTATACAGTGGCCCGCCTGAAGGGTTGAAGAAGATCAAGGATTCCAAAACGAGGATTCATTTATTTCATGAAGAAAAATTTGTTTCACGTAAGCCCCGTAAACCATCAGGATGGCTGGAGTTGAAAGATGTAACGAGAAATAATCTTCATCAACTTTCTGTACGGTTTCCCCTGGGTGTACTTACCAGTGTAACAGGTATCAGTGGTTCAGGTAAGAGCAGTCTTGTAAGCCAGGTATTGGTGGAACTGGTGGCAGACCACCTGGGACATGAACTTCCTGCTGAAGAAGAAAACGCGGATCCTTTGCAGCATGAAGTGGTTACAACCCTGGGAGGATATATAGCAGGAGGTACAGAGAGCATCAAAAGAATGGTTCGTGTTGACCAGAAGCCAATAGGCCGTACACCACGGAGTAATCTTGCCACCTACACAGGATTGTTTGATCATGTGCGTAAACTTTTTGCTTCAACAAAAATGTCGAAGACCAGGAAGTATGATGCAGGACGATTTTCTTTTAACGTTGGGAAGGGGCGCTGTGAAAATTGTGAAGGTGAAGGATTTGTGATGGTGGAACTTTTATTTCTTCCAAGTGTATATGCTCCCTGTCCTGTTTGTGCAGGCACGCGTTACAATGCCAAAACACTGGAAGTGAAATACAAGGATAAAAACATTGCCGAAGTGTTGGGAATGACGGTAGATGAAGCAGTGCATTTTTTTGATGAGGATGCCATGGTTAGCCGTGCGCTGAATGTATTGCATGAAGTTGGACTTGGCTACCTGCGTTTAGGACAGCCTGCTACGGAATTATCGGGAGGGGAAGCACAAAGGATCAAGCTCGCAACGGAACTGCAAAGACTTGGTAAAGGAAATACACTTTACATACTGGATGAACCAACAACAGGATTGCATCCTTCGGATGTTGAAAAACTGATTGTGCAGCTGGACCGGCTGGTGGATGCAGGCAATACGGTTATTGTTGTGGAACATGATATGAGTGTAGTGGCCCACAGCGACTGGGTAATGGATATTGGTCCGGGTGCGGGGGAGGAAGGAGGAAGGCTGGTTGCAGAGGGAGTTCCTGCGGATCTTGTAAAAAATAAGGAAAGTAAAACAGCTCTATACCTCGGGAGGTTTCTTGAACCTGGTTAAATGTTCACAGCGCATTAAATGTTTTTGTTTTCCAACCCAACACAATTGGTAAAAATTCATGGACCTTTTAAAAGTGCTGAGGGGTATGAGAAATAATACAGGGAGAATCTCCAGGGAAATCATGAAAATAACCCGTGTTTCAAGTTAAGGACAAAGACTTTACAATCAGGCTGGTAAATATATTGATGCGTAGATTTACGAGGCAAAACTTAATTTATTTAGCTTAATAAACTTGCAAATCGGGCAATTGCATGTTTACTTTGTCTGGTTGAATTGACGATCCATACTCTACTGAAAGCCGGAATTCCAATCTCTTAAAACCGACCCTAATCAAGAAAACTGGAATTGATCCGACTATGAAGTAACATACTTCATTATTGAAAGAATGATCTTTCTTCCTGCTTGAACACATTCTGCAGGCAATCAGTCTCCCTGTTTTCTTCATACCAATGTCTTCTGAAACCATCAACAGATATTACCACGTAAGCTTTGAATAAGTAACAGTATCCCTGAAAAGTACAGTTTAAATCCATCCTGGAAGCCAGACTTAATCATTCTGTACCATTTAAACAAACCGTATGAAACTCATTTTCCAGTACATGCTTACTATGCTGTTACCAATCGTTGGCCAGGCCCAATCCACAACTGGGTTCAATCCAAACGGACCAGGCGGCAGCATTCTCCCTGTTACATTTCATAAGTTTACAGCTTCCCTTGAAAAGAATAGTATCACTTTGAACTGGAGTATTGATACTGATGATATTTTCAGCCATTATGTTGTAGAAAGGAGTTATGATGGCAAACAATATACAGATATAGGTACTGTAAAAACTTCCGGATCGGCTAACCGTTCCGAGGTTGCCCATTATACCTATCGTGATGCGGATATTGAGGCAGGCAATGGTATCATTTATTACAGGTTGCGCTGGGAAGAGATCAACCAGGAGGTCTATTATTCACCTGTACGTCTGGTTAGGATCAGCAGGAGCAGCCAGGCAAATGAACTGGTAACTTATCCTAATCCTGTTAAAGAACAGTTGCGTATGACGCTGCCTATGGACTGGCAGGGAGAAAAAGTGGAAGCTGCTTTATATACTGCAGGCGGCGCGATGGTGCATAATGAAAAAATGAATGCTGCAAGCCAGACTGAAGTCCTGGAATTAGGTAAATTAGCTAAAGGATTTTATCTTCTTAAACTTACCTGCAATGGCGAAGAAAGCCATCAAAGAATTATAAAAGACTAAAACGCCACTCTAAATTTTGGCCAGGCCGGGTTCTTTTTAAAGACCCGGCTTTTTTTATATTCCTGAAATTGAAAATTATCGAAGTCATTATTCGAACCTTTTTATCAAACTTGAAATGTTTTCAGGTAGCATACTCCCGGTATAGAATTAATCTTGAACACTACACTATTGGAAGAAAGTAGTGATGACCTGCTCTCTGCGCCATCTCCATTTCTCCTTCGTCAGCCGTAGCTTTAGCGAAGGTTGTGCTTCGCCAGCCATAGCTTTAGCG
>CBDUBK010000339.1:0-3745 GCA_965365375.1 uncultured bacterium
CTGTTCCCGGCATCAGGTACATACCCTGTCCATACCACCTGGCAGGAAATTTTCCCTGTTGCCAAAGGGCGATATCTCCTGTTTTGCTGGCGAAAACAAAATTCTGTCCCGGGCAACTGAAATGTTTGATGGCGGTCAGGTACTCATCATAATTACGCGCCCTGTTCAATTTGTAAAACGTCAAACCTTCATTGGAAGGTTCGTGTGCTGCCCAGGTAACCGCTATGGCTTTATTCTCTGAAATGTTTTTTGAAAAACTTTTATCGTACATCACGGGCCCGAAAACCGTATAGGCGATGGTATCATAAACATCAGTACCGCCACGCACTTTTATTGTATCAATGCGGATGGAAGTGGGTTCCCATTGTCCATTGAACCAGTATTCTCTTTTACTGTCATCTTTAAACCTGATCTCGAAAAAATCCTTTACATCCCGCTGTGAATTCGTAACCCCCCAGGCAATATCATTATTGAAACCAATGATAATGTTTGGTGAGCCGGGGAAAGTAACTCCATACACATTGAGGTTGGGCGTGGTGATCTGCATTTCATACCAGATGGATGGAAAAGTCAGTTCGAGGTGGGGATCGTTGGCAAGAATCGGTGCGCCGCTTTTAGTTTTTTTACCACCTACCACCCAGTTATTACTACCGTTGTTGGGGTTTTGTTCTGCATAACTGTTAACCTGCACACTGTCCTTTTTCCCAAAATAAAGAGAATCAGCAGTGGCCGGAACTACCGGAGCGATGCCTGCTGTATCAAAGCTTGTACCCGGTGGTACAATTGGCGCAAGCGAATCCGGTACCTGTGGATCGAGTTCCATCATTTCTTCAAAGCTGAAGGAAAGTTTGGTCTGGGTGAGTGCCAGGTCCGGGCTGTAATCCGCTAGTGTCTTACTCATCTGTTTCAGGAAGAGTGCGATCTTAAGATTGGACCAGGGCTCCGGCCGGTAATTGAGTAATTTGTATTCCAGTGGCAGTGTACTTTCTGTTAGGGTGCTGATATAGGCATTCACACCTGCGGTATAGGCATCGCAGGTTGCCCTGGATGCCGGATCGGCTTCGAATTCCTTCAGTGCATTTTCAGCAGCATACACCATTCCAAGCCTGCGCTGTTCCCGGTCGAAACCAATATAACGGGGATCGTTACCCATTTTTTCGCTGATGCGCCCGGCAGCTGCAAAAGTTTGCAGTTCCATTTGCCATAGCCTGTATTTGGCATGCAGGTAACCCTGCACATAATATGCATCTTCGTCATGCTCGGCAAATACGTGCGGAACGAGGCGGTCATCGAGGTAAACATCCACTTTGCCTTTTAATCCCTGGAGGCTGATATTTTCATTGCGGTCACCATCCACAGCTTCGGCGTTTTGCCAGAAACCCTGCTGGGGACTGAGAAAGCGGCCAAGAGGTGGAACGGCACCCCATTTGTTGTCGAGGGCTATGATCAGCGCGATCGTGATGATGGTGCTGATAGTAAATGGAAGGATTCTCATAACAGTAGTGGAAAGATAGAAAGATTAGACCAAAAGCCATTAGCATATGCCCATTGACCCCTTCTTCAATTCAGATTCCTGGTAATTCATTTCATCCCCCGGATTTTTCAGTTAAAACATTTTTGACATGCGATGGGGATTTTGAGCATGTATCATTGGTAAAATATTCTTCAACCCTCAACCAATTTTATGAAATCGTTTTTCCCGGTTAACCCGGCAGTGATGCCTGTGATATTCCTATTAACTATCCTGGTCTTTGCTTCCTGCAAAAAAGATAAAAAAACCCTGCCTCCTGCTCCTTCCTTTTACCTCCGTGTGAATCCTGCAGACCTGGTCGCCGGAAATGCAGGTAGCGAAAAAAATTTTTCAATTGAAGCAAACAGCCCATGGAGTCTTTCCCTGCCAGCAGGTATTGACTGGCTCCAGGCTGATAAATTGACCGGCAACGGAGATGCTGTGATCAAACTGGATATCATAAAGGATAATCTTACCGGCCAGAAAAGATCGGCTACAATAACAGTATCACTTGACAATGGAAAAGCTGATGCGAAACAGGTACGTATCGAACAGGATGCACTCGCTGTACAACCGGTAACGATTGCCTGGAAAAAAACGCTGGGTGGTTCGGGTAATGACCTGGCACTGGGAGCCATACCTGCACAGGGAGGCGGGCAATTGGTTTTTGGAAGAACTACCAGCAATAATAATGGTGATGTAAGCCAGAATCATGGTGCGGTAGATATGTGGCTGGTTAAACTGAATGATGACGGTACAAAGGCCTGGGAAAAAACCTTTGGCGGTACAGGTGACGAAGTGGCTGCTGCAGCCGCGCAGACTAATGATGGTGGTTTCGTGGTTACGGGATACACTGCTTCCCATTCAACAGGCGATGTAGGAGCCAATCATGGCGGACTGGATTACTGGGTAATAAAAATTTCATCAACCGGCGCATTGCAGTGGCAAAAAACACTTGGCGGTAATGGAGATGACTGGCCCCAGGCCATCGCTGTTACTACGGAGGGCAGGATCGCAATAACAGGTTATACAAAAAGCAATAATACCGGGGATGTGGGTGCCAACCATGGTGGTGAAGATCTCTGGCTGGCAATACTTGAAAACAATGGAAATCTTGCCTGGCAAAAAGTACTGGGAGGAAACGGTTCAGAGATTGGCCGTGCACTCGTGCCGGTTGCAGACGGGGGCCTGGTAGTAGGGGGAACATCAACGAGCAATAACAATGGGGATGTACCTATGGCTAAAGGCAGCATTGATTTCTGGGTGATGCGTATGGATAAAAACGGGCAACTGAACTGGAATAAAACTTACGGTGGAAATAATATCGAAGAACTTTTTGGCCTGGCTGGAGGCACTGGCAATACCATCCTTGCTACCGGGAGCACACGCAGTAATAACGGAGATGTAACCGGAGCGAAAGGAAGTGATGATACCTGGCTGGTGCAGATTGATCTGGCCAACGGTCAACTAAAATGGCAGAAAACTTTTGGTGGCGCAGGTGCTGATGCTGCGAGGGCTATCACCGTAACTCCGGCTGGTAAAATTTTACTGGCGGGATATTCTTATTCCAATAACAGTGGTGATGTTGGTGTCAATAATGGCGCCGGTGACTTCTGGGTGCTGGCCCTCCAGGCTAACGGTGATGTTATTTGGAAAAAACTGCTAGGAGGTAATGATGAAGAACAGGCATTTGGTGTTTCGCTTTCAGGACAGAATGGTTTTGTGGTTTGTGGATATACGCATAGTCATAATACGGGGGATGTTGGGGCGAATCATGGGAATAGTGACTGGTGGGTGGTGAGGCTGGTGGAATAAGCTTCAAGCTTCAAGCTGCAGGCTGCAAGACCTTATGCGGAATTGAAACTGGTGTTTCAAACATTTATTTATCAAAGTAATTCCAGAATTGAATTGAGCATCTTAGTAACTCGAAGCTAAAGGCCGAAGCTTTTAAGTTTGAAATGTCGCCCCTCTGGGGCTCGGAGTTTTAATTTCCAAATGGGGCTTTGCTACTGACATATCGCCCCTCTGGGGCTTGGTCTCCCAATGCGATAAGTAAATGTTTTTATCAGGAGTAATTGAATCAGAAATACAATTCTGTCTACGAATAATTCTATATTATTCATTTCTACCCATAAAATTATCAGAATCAGATTTGGGCTTAAACGTCCAGCGCCTTATTCCCGCTTTTATTATAAGTACACATCAATTCCTCAGAGCGGGAATACAGCGCTCTTT
>CBDUBK010000340.1:0-3739 GCA_965365375.1 uncultured bacterium
TGGTTTCAAGCACCCGGCTCATCTCTTCATATGGCATTTCATCGTAATACCTGAGGCTGAATACAACCCTTTGTTTTTCAGGTAATTGCTGTATGGCAAGCTGGAGTTTCCATTCCAGTTTATTGGCATCAAAATGTTTGTCGGCCATGATCTTATTGCTCAGCCCTGTTTCCACATCGCTAAAGCTGACAGCCGCTCTTTTTTTCTGGCTTTCGATGAACGTTAAACTTTCGTTAGTGGCGATACGGTAGAGCCAGGTATAAAGCTGGGAGTCTTCCCGGAAATTCTCCAGGCCGTTCCAGACCCTTATAAAAACATTCTGCAATACATCATTGGCATCATCATGATCCACCACCATACGACGGATATGCCAGTAGAGTTTTTCCTGGTATTTGCGGATGAGGGTGGTATAGGCCTGTTCCTTGGTTTCCGGTCGCCGGAACTGCATCAATAATTCTGCGTCTGATCTTTCTGTGAGCGCCATTAAGTATAGTTTAATCCCGGATAAAGGATTTGCGGTAAAGATAAATTTTTATGATACAACAGAGGTTGGGATTCAATAGAAGCAATTTTAACTATGTGAGATTTATTTTACCGCAGAGAGAAGAAGAAAAGGAGATTGCGCAGAGTATAATCAGTATGTTTTGGAATGAAAAAAGCAGGCTGAAAGCCTGCTTTTGATGTATAAAGTAAAGATCATTAACCGTTTTTCCTTCCCATAACTTTTTCAGCCGCAGCAATAATATCAGGAACATCCAGTCCGTATTTTTTAAGGAGGTCAGCAGGAGTGCCGCTTTCACCGAAGGTATCCTTCGTACCTACATATTCAATTGGTATCGGGAAGTTCTTTGCCGCTACCTGCGCAACTGCATCACCCATGCCTCCAAAAATATTATGCTCTTCGCAGGTAACTGCACATCTTGTTTTGCGGATCGAATTCAGAATGGCTTCTTCATCAAGCGGCTTGATCGTATGCAGGTTGATCACTTCCACGCTGATCCCTTTTTCTTCAAGTGCCACACCTGCCTGTATCGCATTCCATACAAGGTGACCGCAGGCGAAAATTGTAACATCAGTTCCCTGTGAAAAATGCTGGGCCTTGCCAATCACGAAGGGTTCATCGGGGGTGAACATGGGCCAGCTGGGTCTTCCAAATCTTAAGTAAACGGGACCATGATGCTCTGCAATGGCAATGGTTGCTGCCTTGGTCTGCTGGTAATCGCAGGGTACAATCACGGTCATGTGTGGGAGCATTTTCATCAGGCCAATATCTTCAAGGATCTGGTGGGTTGCACCATCTTCACCAAGGGTAAGACCGGCATGGGATGCGCAGATCTTTACATTCTTGCCGCTGTAGGCTATGCTCTGGCGGATCTGGTCATATACACGGCCGGTAGAGAAATTGGCAAAAGTGGTGGTATATGGAATTTTTCCTCCAATGGTCAGTCCGGCAGCAATGCCCATCATATTGGCTTCCGCAATTCCTACCTGGATGAATCTTTCAGGAAATTCCTTCATGAACTGCTGCAGTTTCAGTGAACCTGCCAGGTCGGCTGTTAAAGCCACCACGTCCTTGTTTTTACGGGCTACTTCTACAATACCATCTCCAAAACCACTGCGGGTATCTTTTTTACCTGTTGACTGGATCTCTTTCAGCATAATGCCGCAAAAGTAAGGGATCAGGGGAAAGTTCAAAGTTCAAAGTTCAAAGTCGCTTCGCCCGGCGAAGCTTTAGGAAGGCGGGTAGTCAGAAGTCTGTAGTCTGTAGTCTGTAGTCTGTAGTCAATTCGCGCTATCCTGGTGTTCTTTCATCCTGGCGATAAAATTTATACGCAAAGGGTAAGAACTGTATGGTTCAAGGTCTTGCACCTTGAACCTTGCCACTTGAACCTAATTCAGTTCCGATGGTATCGAGAACAAAGCCTCATCATCCTTCAGCCTTTTTTCCCATTGCCAGGCAGTGTCCATCATCTGGTCGAGGGAAAATTTGGGTTCCCAACCCAGCCTCGTGCGGGCTTTATCATTATTGGCATAAATAGCCATCACATCACCCGGTCTTCTTGGTCCAACTTCATAATTGAGTTTTACCCCGCTCACTTTTTCAAAGGAAGCAATGGCTTCAAATACAGTTACACCCAGGCCCGTACCCAGGTTGAAAACTTCATTATCAGAAGCATTTCTTTCTTCTTCCAGGTATTTGATCGAAAGCGTATGTGCATGTGCGATATCTGATACATGAATATAATCCCTCACGCAGCTTCCATCCCTGGTAGGATAATCATTACCATAAACCGTCATCTTCGGGAGTTTGCCTATGGCCGTCTGTGTAATGGCAGGCACCAGGTTTTGTGGTTTGCCCAATGGCATTTCACCGATAAGATTGGATGGGTGCGCGCCAACAGGATTGAAATAGCGCAGCAAAATGATCTTTGAATCAACCGCTTTCTGAAATTCACCCAGGATCTGCTCACCCATCTGCTTGGTATAACCATAAGGAGAGGCAGCCGGCTGGAGCGGTGTTTCTTCGGTCACCATCTGTTGATCTGGTTCTCCATACACGGTGCAGGAAGAGGAGAATACAAACCAGGGAGTACCAAATTCCTGCACGCATTTCAGCAGGTTGATAAGAGAGTTCAGGTTGTTCTCAAAATACATGAGAGGTTTCTCAACTGATTCTCCAACCGCTTTATATGCAGCGAAATGAATGATGCCTGCGATATCTGTATTTTCCTGGAAGATGGCGAAGGTGTCGTCGAAATTGCAGAGGTCAACCTTGTAATTTTTCACTGTCTGGCCCGTGATCTTTTCCACTCCTTTGAGTAATGATGCACTGGACCTTGAATTATTATCAACACTTACTCCCTCGTAACCATTCTCGATGAGATCTACAAGTGTGTGCGAGCCAATATAACCACAGCCGCCTGTTACGAGGATTTTTGCCATACTAATCAATTATAGGCGGCAAAACTCGTAAATAAACTTAAAGAAACATGCGGGCTATCAGGAAAATTCCCGCTGCCATCAAAGCGCTGATGGGAATCGTGAGGATCCATGCCCATAAAAGATTGATGGTTACACCCCAGCGTACAGCTGATAAACGCTTGGTAGCACCTACTCCCATGATGGCACCTGTGATGGTATGCGTGGTACTCACGGGTATTTTCAATGCCTCGGTTACAAACAAAGTAATTGCACCCGAAGTTTCCGCTGCCACTCCTTCAAAAGGTGTGACCTTGGTGATGCGGGTACCCATTGTTTTCACGATCTTCCATCCTCCACTCATCGTACCTAATGCGATCGCGGCATAACAGGAAAGGGGTACCCAGTTAGGCATCTGGCTGAAATCAGTGATATCCCCGTTGGCAATCAAGGCGGCAGTAATAATACCCATTACTTTTTGTGCGTCGTTACCACCATGCCCGATACTGAAAGCTGCAGATGATACCAGCTGCAGTCTTTTAAACCAGATATTAGAGCGGTGTGCATTCAGTGTATTCAGCCAGAAAGTAAATACAGCCATAATGATCAGGATGAGGGATAACAGGATCCACTTGAAGTTTTTAGTATAAAATATTACCTGCGCAATGTAACTGTCATGATTGGTATTGGCTGCCAGTTCTTCCCTGTCAAATACCATATGTTCATAAAGGAACCACACGACCAGGGCAATGATGGTAACTGAAACGATCTTGGGCAGGATATCCTTCCGGAACGACATTAAAAACCATAGTGAAAGGAT
>CBDUBK010000341.1:0-3737 GCA_965365375.1 uncultured bacterium
GATTCCATTTCCTCATGGCTTAAAAAAGAGAATCCATGATGCCCTGGCTGTTTTTGATTGTATTGACCCTGATGCAATTCCTGGGCGGGCATGGCATTATTGGCTTATTCAAAATCCAATTAAAACCTTCCCTAAGGTTTCCCCTTGCCATGATGACCGGTATCGCAATATTTTCTCTTGTTCCTTTCCTGATGCAGTTATTGTTTATCAGCCTCACACAAACTTCGGTATTGATAGCAATAGGTGCTGTGAGTCTTCTATTTGCATGGCTGGGTGGTATCAGTTTTAAAAAGCTCCGGAGTATTTATGGACGATCGCGGTTCTCATTCAGGTTGTATGAACTTCCTGCCCTGGCTATCATCATTTGTACAGTGGCCGTAAGCGTTTGGCGGTGTTATTACCTTCCCCCAACGCCAAGGGATCTAACTTCGGGCCCGGAAGTAATTGCAGAATACACGGTGAAAGAATCTTCCATGATCAATTCCGTTTTCGATATTGATCTATCAACCACCAATAACCAGTTCAAACCTCCGTTCATTACAACCCTGCAGGTCATTTATAAATATGCAGGTTTCCCTTTCGGACAAATCTGGCTCAGCGTTCTATATGCCAGTTTCCTGCTCTTTCTTTACCATGGACTGCGCTTGTATATCCACCGTTTACTGGCCGGCTGGCTGATCGTTTTTTTCATTGCCATCCCTGAAATGTATGCATACAGTTTCATGGCGCTGTTCGACCTGCCCAATGCCATATACTTCTTTCTTTCATTCTGGTTCCTGAATGCATTTTTTCATTCCGGACATAAAAATGAACTGGCCATCTCCGGCATGCTGATGGCCTTTGCCACCTATACAAGGTCCGAGACCCTATTTTTTGCGGGGCTGATTTTTCCTGCACTGATCTGGTATCATTTCCAGAAATGGCAGGCGCTGAAAGAAATGGCCATTTCGTTTGGCATTTATATACTACCATCCATAATCGTATACCTGTTAAGCATTACGGTCTATATTAATTATTACCTGCCTGCTGATTACGCAGTATCCAACCTGGTAAATACAAGATGGTATGATCCCATCGCCCTGCTGGAAAGATTTGCTGATATGAACTGGATGCTCATACTGAGCTGGCAGGGTATATTGTATTATGGATATTTTTTCTTCATCTTCCTGCTGGTTATGATTTTTGACATGGTCTTCATTGACCATATCAGCAGGAATTCCAGGAACTGGTTATTCGCGGTGCTGGTGATCTACCTGGGTTATCCTTTGCTTGGGCACCTGCTCCCACTTCTGGATATTGACCACTCTACTAAACGCGGTCTGTTTAAAATTTTTCCATTGATGGTTCTTTATATGGGCAGCTGCAGGTTGCTGGTGCAGATTTCAAAAAAGATCAAAAGATGGGAAACCCCATTAAAGACCCCTGAACAGGTCTGATTTTTTCAGTCCCCATTTCTGCAACGCATATTGTATACTCACCCTCAATACCCCGGCACCATACTGTACACTTCTTTTAAAATTAATGGAAGATGCAGCTTCGAAATATTTGGTGGGACAGGTGATCTCTGCGATTTCGTAACCTTTATAGAAGATCTGTGCCAGGAGTTCATTATCAAAAACAAAATCATCGGAATTGTTTTCAAATGGAATGGATAAAAGCACATCCCTGTGATAAGCCCGGTATCCAGTATGGTATTCGGAAAGTTTCTGCCGCATCAGCAGGTTTTGTGCGGCCGTCAGGAGGCGGTTGAAAAAATATTTATACAAGGGCATGCCGCCTTTTATTGCACCTTTTCCCAAAATCCTTGAGCCCAGCACAACCGGATAAACTTTGCTGGCGATGAGTGAGACCATGGGCACGATCAAAGCGGGGGTGTACTGGTAATCGGGATGCAGCATCACGATGATATCTGCGCCCAGGTCCAGCGCTTTTTTATAACAGGATTTCTGGTTGCCGCCGTATCCCTTGTTTTTTTCATGGCTGATGATATGCAGGATGCCGATTTCCCTGGCTACTTCGATGGTATTATCACTGCTGGCATCATCAACCAGGATGATCTCATCCACCACGGACCTGTCTATTTCTTCGTAAGTCTGCCTCAGAGTTTTGCCTGCATTATAAGCGGGAAGAACGACTATTACCTTATGACCGTTGATCATTGAGGCAATAATAGGGAATTTTTTCAGCCGACAGCCAAAGGCCAACAGCCATTAGCCAATGGCCTGCTTTTCCCTCCTTTCCTTTATCTTCGCATCTTAATGGAAATCCTCTTAAGGCAAGTCAGCATTATTGATCCCTCCTCGCCTTTTCATCAGCAACAAGCAGATATTTTCATTCAGAATGGTCACATCACAGATATCGGCTCTATCGACCGTGAAGCAGATCGCGTAATCTCGATGGAAGGACTATGCGTTTCTCCCGGCTGGGTAGATGTTTTCGCGCATTTCTGTGATCCCGGACTCGAGTATAAAGAGACCATGGAAACAGGAGCTGCTGCTGCCGCTGCCGGTGGTTATACCGATGTGATGATCCTTCCCAATACCCAGCCTGTGCTGCATAATAAGAGCGGGATCGAATACGTGGTACAACGCAGCCGTTCACTACCCGTACAGGTACACCCGATTGCTGCCATTACCAAAAATGCAGAAGGAAAAGAACTGGCGGAAATGTATGATATGCACCAGAGCGGCGCGGTTGCATTTACTGATGGATTGAACACGATACAATCTCCCGGACTATTGCTGAAAGCACTCCAGTATATCAGGGCTATTGATAAAGCCATCATACAGGTTCCGGAAGACAAATCGATCAGTGCCACAGGACTGATGCACGAAGGTGTTGTTTCTACCAGGCTGGGATTGCCGGGTAAGCCTGCCATTTCCGAAGAACTGATGATCGCCAGGGATATTGAACTGGCAAAGTATACGGGTTCAAAAATTCATTTCACTGGTATATCCACCGCCCGATCGCTGGAACTGGTTCGTACTGCGAAGCAGCAGGGTGTGAAGATCAGTTGCTCCATTGCTCCATACCACCTTTGTTTCAGCGATGAGGACCTGCTTGGGTATGATACCAACCTCAAAGTAAATCCGCCACTAAGGTCAAAGGCTGATGTGGAAGCTTTGCGGAAGGGGCTTGCCGACGGAACCATTGATTGCATCGCCAGTCATCATCTTCCCCAGGATAAGGATCATAAGATCGTTGAATTTGAATATGCGCATTATGGTATGACAGGACTCGAAACTGCTTTTGCCGTGGTGAATACCTGTGCGCCACAAATCGGTATGAACCGCCTGCTTGAATTGTTCAGTTTCAATCCCAGAAAGATCTTTGGACTTCCTGCCCTTCGTATTGATGTGCAGGAACCCGCTTCATTAACCTTATTTCAACCTTCTGAAAAATGGGTGGTTGGCAGCAGCCGCTCAAAATCACGTAATACGGCATTTACCGGCCATGAATTAACCGGGAAACCTTCAGGCATTATTAACAAAGACCAGTTATTTTTGAACGATTAATTGTTTCATTATGGAAAGTACTATCAATAAACACGGAGTTAAATGGGGACTGATCATCAGCGTAGTGTATTGTGCTTTTTTATACATGCGTTACCAGGTTGGAGAAACAAGCCCCATGATCTTTGGAGGTCTCGCTTTTGTGGGTTTTGTGATCGTGCTGGTTTTGATGCTGGTATCGGGTTTCCAGCTCCGCAAAAAACTGGGTGGTTTCATTGAGCTGAA
>CBDUBK010000342.1:0-3728 GCA_965365375.1 uncultured bacterium
TTCAGGGCCCTGCAGCTGGAATGGAAATATGATAAGGATGAAATCCTGCAACTCTATCTCAACCTCGTTCCATACGGCGGTAATATCGAAGGAGTAAAATCCGCTTCCTGGCTTTATTTTCAAAAGAACCCGGACCATCTTTCCCTTGCGGAGATCACAGCCCTGGCCATCATACCCAACCGCCCTTCTTCACTGGTAATTGGTAAACGGAATGATCTTGTGCTGCAGGAAAGAAACCGCTGGCTTCAAAAATTCGCAGCCGATGGTGTATTTACCAAAGATGAAATTGAAGACGCGCTTGCCGAACCACTCGATGCCAAACGGACCGAGGTGCCGCATCATATTCCACATCTTTCTTACAAACTAAAAAAAACAAGCAGTAACACTAATATCAAAACCTTCATTGATCTCAATAACCAGATGAAGATCGAAAAGCTGGTTGCTGATTATGTACGAGGTTTGAAATTAAAACAGATAAGGAATGCCGCGGTGATAGTGATGGATAACAAGAGCGGAAGGATCATCAGCTATACCGGTTCTTCTGATTTCAAAGACACAACAGATGGAGGCCAGGTAAATGGTGCCGCGGCTGTAAGACAACCCGGAAGCACACTCAAACCTTTATTGTATGGTCTTGCCATTGATGAAGGCCTGCTCACGCCACGGAGCATCATCAATGATGTGCCGGTGAACTATGCCGGTTATGCACCCGAAAATTATGACCGGAATTTCAATGGTTATGTAACGATGGAATATGCACTTGAGCATTCTCTCAATATACCTTCCGTGCGCAGCCTGCAACAACTCGGAAAAGATATTTTTATTGACCGGCTTTCAGAAGCAGGATTCCGCCAGGTCGAAAAAGACCGGCAAAAACTTGGATTGTCGATGGTATTAGGTGGCTGTGGCGCAACGCTGGAAGAACTGACGGCATTGTTTGCGGCTTTTGCCAACGAAGGGGTTTATACACCACCATCTTTCAGCTCTGCAGACACAGGAAGGAAAAAAACGAGGATCCTTTCTGCTGCATCCAGTTATATGATCACCGAAATTTTGTCGAAAGTGAACCGTCCCGATTTCCCGCTCAACTGGACCGCTACGGAACACATGCCAAAGATCGCGTGGAAAACAGGGACTTCCTATGGAAGAAGAGATGCATGGAGCATTGGCTATAATAAAAATTATACGGTTGGTGTTTGGGCAGGAAATTTTTCAGGCCTGGGTGTACCGGAATTAAGTGGCGCCAATACTGCCACTCCACTCCTTTTCAGGATCTTCAACACTTTGGATTATGACAGCAATTCTTCCTGGTATGAAATGCCGGCGGAATGCCAGTGGCGCCAGGTATGCAGTGAAAGTGGCCATGTACCAGGCAATTGGTGCACGAATCTTGTCACCGATTATTTTATTCCGCTCACCAGTTCCATGAATGTCTGCAGGCATATCGAAGAAATAAAGATTTCAGCAGACAAGGCCTGGTCTTATTGCGAAAGCTGCGCCCCGGCGGAAGGTTTTATCAAAAAACCTTTCAGGATTACTGATATGGAGATGCAGTCATATTTCGCCGGTATTGGTATTGCCTATGAAAAGATCCCGCCGCATTATCCGGATTGCGAAAAAATTTTCAAAGGCAACGGTCCTCAGATCACCTTCCCGCTCAATGGTCATGAATACCTGGTCAGCAGCCGTGATCCCGAACCGCTTCAGCTAACTGCCAGGACAGGCAGTGACGTGATGAAAATTTACTGGTATATCAATGATGAATTTTACAAAGCATCAGCGGCAGGGGAAAAACAAATGTTCATTCCCAAAGATGGTCCTGTAAAAATATCATGCACAGATGATAAAGGAAGGAACCGCAATATCTGGATCAAAGTAAAGTATGTAGATCTCTGATCAGCCTACTTTTTTTACAGAGCCGGCGCCTGATATACTTTGTTTTACACTTGGATTACCCCGGTAGTTCACCGTACCTGCACCAGATACACTTACATCGAGGTTTGATGAAGCAGAGACTTCAGCATCTGCGCTGCCGGAAACATCCAGTTCAACATTTTCACTGGCCAGGTCAAAACATTTTATATCACCGGACCCGCTCAGGGAGATCTTGGTATCTTTTGTTCTTCCCCTCAGCTTAACGGTACCACTTCCGGAAACATCAGTGCTGATGCTGGGTGCATCTATATCCATATCAATATTGGCAGAACCGCTGATGGAGATCTCCAGTGGATTATTGACGGAGATGCGGTTGGCGCTGGAAAGATCACTTGATCCTGAAACATCAATTTCGTTGAAGCCGGCCGCATTGATGTAAACAATGAGTTCATTGGAAGGATCCAGGTTATATCCTTTCTGCTCCCTTATATGAAGCGTATTATTGCTTACATACACTTCGATTAAAGGCATCAGGTTCTCATCTGTTGAAATGCTGATCCGCTGGCTGGGATCCTGCTTGATCTGCACGTCAATGCCCCCACTCACCTGTATATCCTCAAATGAACCCACCTGGCGGTCCTCAGTGATGACTTTACCATTACCGGAAACTCTTTCACCTCCAAAGAAAGTACAGGAGCCTAATGAAATAACCGTTATAAGCAAAAACAGATTTCTCATAATGTGCAGTTTTGATATGTGACGCATTGAAAGGCAGAAAAGTTACAATACGAAAGTACAGTAATTCATGAATCCGCTACCGGCAAGGATTTCCAGCATTTCATTGTATTTCCTCTGCGCCTTCTCTGCGTTCTCCTTTTCTTCCTTTGCCAGCCGTCCGCGTGCCGCCGAAGCTTCAGCGGAGGCGCAAGCTTCAGCGAAGGCTGGTCGGTAAAAGAAATAATAAAACGGACACATTGTTTAAATAATGCAAACAAATGCCCATTCCATCTATTTTTTTACCTTCACAGCCCATGACAGAAAAGATACTGATCCTTGATTTCGGTTCCCAATACACACAACTGATCGCGAGGGCCGTAAGGGAGGCCAATGTTTTTTGCGAGATTATTCCCTTCAGCAAGTCCATTGAATACGAGCCAGGCCTCAAAGGCATCATCCTTTCAGGTTCCCCTTTTTCAGTAAATGACAGCAATGCTCCCGAAGTTAAAGTAGAAAAACTATCGAGGCATGTGCCGGTGCTGGGTGTTTGTTACGGCGCACAACTCACCGCCAAACAATTCGGCGGGAAAGTGGAAAGAAGCAATAAGCGGGAATACGGAAGGGCGGTCCTTCACCTTGAAAAAGAAGATGCCCTGCTCCAAAATATGACCACTGCCTCGCAGGTCTGGATGAGCCATGGCGATTCCATTCTTGACCTGCCCGGTGAATTTGAACTGCTGGCTACAACTGACAGCATCCCTGTAGCTGCTTTTAAGCAAAAACAGGATGATGGCCATAAACCCTTATACGGCATCCAGTTTCATCCCGAAGTATATCATTCCACTGAAGGAAAAAAACTGCTCCATAATTTTCTGGTGAACATTTGCGGCTGCAGCCAGGACTGGACGCCCGCGCATTTTGTAAGTGATACGGTTTCCGCGCTCAGGCAGCAGATCGGTGACCGGAAGGTGATCATGGCGCTGAGTGGCGGTGTGGATTCAACCGTAGCTGCTACCCTCATCAGCCAGGCAATCGGCGATAACCTTCATGGTATTTTTGTGGATAATGGTGTGTTGAGAAAAGATGAGTTCGAAAATGTACTGGAAACTTATAAGCAGCTTGGTCTGAATGTCAGG
>CBDUBK010000343.1:0-3726 GCA_965365375.1 uncultured bacterium
GAGGATAAGATCAACCGCTTTGCCGAAAGAGAAAGGCACCAGCTTTTTGTTGAACCCGAAGGCTGGAATACAGTTGAAGTTTATGTAAACGGATTTTCTACCTCCTTGCCAGAGGAAGTTCAATACCAGGCACTAAAAAAAGTACCTGGATTTGAAAATGTGAGATTCTTCAGGCCAGGTTATGCCATTGAATATGATTTCTTCCCGCCTACACAGCTGAATTACAGCCTGGAAACCCGGCAGATTTCCAATTTGTTCTTTGCAGGCCAGATTAATGGGACCACCGGATATGAAGAAGCGGCCTGCCAGGGGCTTATGGCTGGAATCAATGCCCACTTAAAAATTAGAGGCGAAGCGCCGTTGATCCTGAAAAGGAGTGAAGCTTATATTGGAGTGCTCATTGATGACCTGATCAGCAAAGGAACACAGGAACCTTACCGCATGTTTACTTCCAGGGCCGAGTTCAGAACATTACTCCGCCAGGATAATGCGGATCTCCGCCTTACCGAATTGAGTTACCGCCTCGGCCTGGCATCACAGGAAAGAATGGACCGCGTGCTTGAAAAAAGGAAGAACGTGGATGAGATTAAAAAGAATCTCGGATCAATGCAATTAGAAGCTGCAGAGGTTAATCCTTTCCTCCAGTCACTAGGGAGTGCTGATATCAACGAAAAACAAAAAGCAGATAAGATCCTGTTAAGGCCGGGTATCAGTCTTGATCAAATGAAAAAGCATATTCCCCGGTTAGATGATGCTCTTGCAAATTTTGACCGTGAAACTATTGAGCAGGCAGAGATCCAGGTGAAATACCAGGTTTATATAAATAAAGAGAAAGAGCTTGTTGAAAGAATGAAGCAGCTGGAGGACCTGGAAATTCCAGAACAGTTTGATTATCAACGAATTGTGTCGCTTGGCATAGAAGCCCGAGAAAAATTGAACCGGATGAGACCCAAAACTCTTGGCCAGGCAAGCCGGATCTCCGGGATCAATCCAAGTGATGTGCAGATCTTAATGGTCTTCATGGGCCGCTGATTTTTTCTGGGCTGCCATCCAGGCCTGCACCATCCGGATCTCCCCAAAACTCACGTCATTTCCCAGTTTTTCTTTTACCGGGATAAGGGTGGTCATCGTGGAAAGCAATGGTTTGATCCGGTTGATTTTTTCTTCACTAACCAGGTCATCAATTTCCAGTTCTCCCAACCCAATAAAATGAGAAAGGTGGCCTTCGACTGTCTGGGGAGATAATTTTCTTTCTTTCGCTATATCCGGAATTGATCTTCCCTCCCTGAACATTTTGAGACTCTCCTGTTTGGTATCAACCTTTTTTGCGGCTGCCGGTTTTCGTATGCGCTTTGGCGTTAGTTCATCCATATTTGACGCAAGTCCTTTCTCCTCGCAATATTGCCGGATCAGTTCCAGGAAACGCTCTCCATAACTATCGATTTTTGCCTTACCGAATCCGCTGATCTGACTCAATGCGATTTTATCCTGCGGGAGATAATTCGCTAGATCCTCAAGGGTCCTGGTACCCGCCACCATAAACACCGGCAAATTTTTATGTGAGCAGATCTGGTCCCGCAATTGTTTGAGTTGTTGAAAGAGGGGTGCGTTAGCAGTAGCCTTACTGACCGACTTAACGCCTGAGTAAACATTTACATTGAAAGCGGGTAGCCTGAAGGCCTTCCTGTTTTTATGATAATCTTCCAGGTTGAAATGATCCTGTATCCCTTCCATCAGAAATTTTTGCTGGGCAAATATGCCAAACAGGTTTCTCAACAGGTCATTGAATTCTTTTGCGTACATTTTGCTGTCGGTAACAACCGGTGTATCCTGCAGCAGTTTTATTAACTCTTGGATCCCGTTCAAAAAATATATTGACGCGGCTTTGATTCTTGACTGTAATAAACCAATCTTATCATCGCCAGATTGTGTATCAAAAATTTGTTTGAGCTGGTTTCGGAACTTGAGTGCCGTGGTTTGAAGATTGTTGATTGAAGAAACCAAACCTTCAGACCAGCTAATGGATTCACCATTGAAACCCTGCGCCTGCTCTGACACCAGGTTGGAGATATCCTGCGCACCAGATATCTGTTTACTGAAATCAAAAAGGTCGGAGAGAATTCTTAACTGGTAATTTTTTCTTGCAATTTCCAGCTCCTGGTTCAATTGATCCTTGTTGGAAGTTCTTTGAGCGAACTGAATAATCCTTTCATCATTCAATAATCTCCTGCTGTCAACTTCACTATGGAGTACCATTCCCTCAAGGCTGGTGCAGCGGCTTAGTGCAACATATACCTGGCCCGGGGCAAATGCCTTTCCTGCATCAATGATTGCTCTTTCAAATGTCAGCCCCTGGCTTTTGTGAATCGTGATAGCCCATGCCAGCCTCAGTGGATACTGGGTAAACGCACCAAGCACCTCTTCTTCCAGCTGCCTGTTCTGCCGGTTAAGCGTATACCGGATGTTCTCCCATTTTTCTTTGTTCACCTCAACCGGTTCATCCTCATCCTTGCAAAGCACCAGGATCTTATCTTTTTCCAATCCCGTTACCACGCCGATCTTTCCATTAAAAAACCTTCTCTCGGGATCATTCCGGATAAACATCACCTGTGCGCCGATTTTCAATTGAAGGTTGATGTCCGCCGGGTAAGCAGATTCAGAAAATTCATTTTGGATTTCAGCTTCATAAGTGAACAAAGTTGATTTTAATCTTTGCAGCATTTGTGCATTAGTAGCCCTGGCTTTTTCATTGTGCGTTGTAAGAATGATATAACCTTCATTTTCATCTGCCCTGAATTGCGGCTGGTAACGCTCTTTCAATAACCCGAGCCCTTCGGAATCCAGTTCATTATTACGAACCTGGTTCAGTACACGGATAAATTTTTCTTCCGTTTGCCTGTAGATCTTTTCAAATTCAATACACACAGGTGGCTCCTCACGAAGCACCAGGCTGTCAAAAAAATAGGGGCTGCTATAAAATGCCGATAAAAGGTTCCACTCCTGGTCGCGCGCAACAGGAGGCAATTGAAACATATCCCCAATAAACAAAACCTGCACGCCACCAAACCTGTCATGAGGTCTTTGTCTTACATGGCGGAGCACAAGATCAATTGCATCCAGGGTATCGCAGCGTACCATGCTGATCTCATCGATCACCAATAATTCCAGCTCCTGCAGTATCTGTTTTTTCTGGCTGTTGATCCGCAAGCGGCTAAGAAGACCATGCGAGGTGACAACATCATCACCCGATCTTCCGTGGCCCGGAATAAAAGGCGCTATCGGTAATTGGAAAAAAGAATGAATGGTTACGCCGCCCGCATTAATGGCCGCCACACCGGTTGGCGCCACCACCGCCATTTGTTTGGGACTGTGTTCGCGGATGTATTTTAAAAAAGTGGTTTTCCCTGTCCCGGCCTTCCCCGTGAGGAAAATATGACGGGAGGTATGGTTGACCAGGTCAAGCGCCAGTGAAAAAAAAATATTGGATGAGTCGATGTGTTGCATGGAGGGATAAAATTACTCCGATTACAACCGTGGCAAGGGGTAAAAACACAAAATGTAAAGAGAAAAAAACGAGTTAGAAGCGGGAGAAAGAAACAGAGCAAGAAAGAGAGCGATCGCGCTACGCTCTTTACCAATTGGGAAACAGAAACAGAGCGGAGAAAGAGTGTGGTCGCACTCCGCCCTGTTTCTCCGCTCTGTTTCTCCACTCTAAACAAAAAACCC
>CBDUBK010000344.1:0-3723 GCA_965365375.1 uncultured bacterium
CGGCGGTGAATGGAAACCTGGTTTCAACGGGAAGCGGGGTGCACAGTATCACAGGCCGGGTAACAGGGACGGAAAGCATAGAGTTCCTTCCGCCAGGTTCCGTTATATCCAGAAGACCTGGCAGGATAGGGGTGATCAGTGCAGATAACAAAGCCCTGTACAAACAACCCTGGATCAGCGAGGGAAAAGGTTACAGGCGATTGAAATATAAGGAATTGAATTATCCTGAACAGGAGAGCCCTCTCAAATTCCGCAGTTTTATAACCATTTTAGCCGGGCCCGGCGAAGGAAAGGAAATAACGCTGGATCACAGTTTTTATGTTTCATCCAGGATCGCCTACATGAACCGTGAAATGGTGCCAAAACAGATCAGGGAGGCAGGCAATACCTTTGCCCAGTAAAGAAAAGGCTCCTTTAATGGTTTCTTCACAAAATTCGCCTCTAAAAGTTTTGCCAGTTTAAACCTCTAGGCATATCTTTGCGCTCCCAAATCCTAAGCATGGGTTTAGGATAAAACGGGGGAACGGCCGTATGTCACAAAGAATCAGAATCAAATTACAGTCTTACGATCACAACCTGGTTGACAAATCAGCAGAGAAAATTGTAAAAACTGTTCGCAGCACAGGCGCAGTAGTAACAGGACCTATTCCTCTTCCTACGCGCAAGAAGATCTTTACCGTATTGCGTTCACCACACGTGAACAAAAAAAGCCGTGAGCAGTTTCAGCTGGCAACGCACAAACGTTTGCTGGATATCTACACTTCTTCTTCAAGAACAGTGGATGCCCTTTCAAAGCTTGACCTGCCTTCCGGTGTGGAAGTAGAGATCAAAGCCTGACGGCTGAGTGGCCTGTAATATTTCCTTAGGGAGATCGGGCATCAACAAGTAGTTCTTATTTATAATCATATTCTATCTCTCAATCTATCCCGGCGGCGTCGGGAGATGAAAAAAGAGCTCTGGACAAAAATGCGGAGTACAGCAATGTGCATCCGCGATACATATAAACAAGCCCTTCGAGGTTTGTTTGTCACCGGTACTTCTGTCATCCACCGTAGCTTCAGCGAAGGTGGACATCCAAAAGGATACCGAGTTTCAGTAGTGCCAAAGGGCACGCTTTCGCTGAAACTTCGGCGCGTAAAAGAAAAGGTCGGATGATGAACCAGGATTGACCTCCCGCACCCATGCGGGAAATGTCTTGAACAACCTTGCGGGGAAAAACCGTAAGAAAATGAAAGGAATCATTGGTAAAAAAATTGGGATGACCAGCATCTTCGATCCTGGAGGCAAGCAAACAGCCTGCACCATTATTGAAGCTGGTCCCTGTGTTGTAACACAGGTAAAAACACAGGAGTCTGACGGCTACAACGCACTCCAAGTCGCATACGGCGATAAAAAGGATAAGCATACTTCTGCATCCGAAAAAAATCACTTCGCAAAGGCAAATACTGCTGCAAAAAAGACCGTAAAAGAATTCAGGAATTATTTCGAGGAAAAAAATATCGGTGATACCATCACTGTTGACATTTTCGCTGAAGGCGAGAAAGTTGAAGTTGTAGGTATTACCAAGGGTAAGGGTTTCCAGGGTGTTGTAAAACGCCACGGATTCCATGGTGTGGGTGAGGCTTCACACGGCCAGCACGACCGCCAGAGAGCCCCGGGTTCTATTGGTGGATCTTCTTATCCTTCACGTGTATTCAAAGGCATGCGCATGGCGGGCCGTATGGGTACCGACAGGGTAAAAGTAAAAGGCCTGAAAGTCGTTAAGATTTTCCCTGACAAAAATTATATCCTGGTGAGCGGCTCTGTACCGGGTCATAACGGTTCAATCGTATTAATCCAGAAATAATTGATGCACCACTAAGCGTCTGCATTCTGGACGCACGGTTTAAAATTGAAAGAAATGCAAGTAAAAGTTTTAAATATACAAGGACAGGAAACGGGCAGGTCTGTTGAACTTCCTGAAGACATTTTTGGCATCGAGCCAAATAACCACGCCATTTACCTGGCGGTAAAACAATACCTGGCTGCACAGCGCCAGGGTACGCACAAGGTAAAGACCCGTGCAGAGGTACAGGGTGCCAGCCGTAAACTGCACCGCCAGAAAGGTACCGGCGGATCCCGTAAGGGTAATATCCGTAACCCTTTATACAAGGGTGGTGGTACGATCTTCGGACCAAAACCTCACAAATACGATATCAAACTGAATCGTAAAGTGAAGGACCTCGCCAAGATGTCGGCACTTGCGCACAAGGCACAGTCCAACAACATCTTTGTTGTTGAGGATGTAAACCTGGATACACCGAAGACCAAAACCTTCATGAATATCCTGAACAGCCTGAAAGTAGGTGACAAAAAAATCATTTTCGTAACACCGGAATACAACGATAATATTTATATCAGCTCCCGTAACGTGCCTTCGGTACTGACTTCTCTGCTGAGCGATGTAAATACTTATGACATTATGAATTCCGAAGCTCTGGTTCTCACTGAAAGTGCAGCCCTGATCTTTGGTGGCGAAGAAAAAGAAGAAAAAGCTTAATTATTAATAGAAAGATGTAATCGCAAGATTCCATCGCACTTAAATAAAAAACAGAACAGCGATGAAACTTTCTGAAGTATTGATCAAACCGATCCTGACGGAAAAAGCAAATGGACAGCAGGACAAACTGCGCCGTTATGCTTTCAGGGTTGATCGCAGGGCTAACAAACTCGAGATCAAAAAAGCGATCGAAGAGTTTTACGGTGTGAACATCGTGGATGTAAACACACTGGTAGTGCCAGGTAAGAACAAAACCAGGTATACCAAAAAAGGATTTACCAAAGGACATAAACAGGCTTATAAGAAAGCTATGGTAACTGTTGCAGATGGTGAAACCATTGACCTGTATTCAGCGATCTGATAACAAAAAGAGAAAGCAGAAGGAAAATCAGTTTTTGAATTTTGACTTTTGAATTTTCACTTGATTAAAAGAATGGTCGGCAAGACCGCAAAAATTGCAAGATTATGCCATTAAAAAAGTATAAACCCATCACAGCCGGTACACGTTGGAGAATCGGCAATGCATATACAGAGATCACAACTGATGTGCCTGAGAAATCACTGCTTGAGAAAAAAAGCGGAACCGGCGGACGTAACTCATCAGGCCGCAGGGCAATGCGTTATATCGGTGGCGGTAACAAAAACATGTACCGTGTTATTGATTTCAAACGTAATAAAAAAGAGATCCCTGCAACGGTAGCATCTATTGAATACGATCCGAACAGGACCACCTTCATCGCCTTGCTGAATTATGCTGATGGTGAAAAAAGATACATCATTGCTCCACAGGGCCTCACTGTAGGTATGACCGTAGTTAGCGGTGATGCCGTAGCGCCTGAACTGGGTAATGCCCTGTTGCTGAAAAACATGCCCCTTGGTACCGTGGTTCACAACATTGAAATGCAGCCTGGCCAGGGTGGGAAGATTGCCCGCAGCGCCGGCGCATCTGCCCAGCTGAGCAACAAGGAAGAAAAATACGCGGTGCTGAAAATGCCAAGCGGTGAGTTAAGGAAAGTACTGATCAACTGTTATGCTACTGTAGGTATTGCATCCAACAGTGACCACCAGTTGCAGTCGATGGGTAAGGCTGGACGTAACCGCTGGAAAGGTATCAAGCCAAGGAACCGTGGTGTTGCCATGAACCCTGTAGATCACCCGATGGGTGGTGGTGAAGGCCGTGCATC
>CBDUBK010000345.1:0-3715 GCA_965365375.1 uncultured bacterium
CAGGTAATCTTCTAAAAAGTTTACCAGCTTTTTTCCTGAGCCCTTACCTCTCAGCGACTCATCAACACTAAGACTTCGTAATAGCGCATTTGAATAATCATATTCTGCTGCGATAGTTCCGGCTACCGCTCCATTATCCTCTAACACGAAAAGCTGGCTACCGCTATGGAGATCATCAACCGGTAATGCACTGGACTGAAGCAGTGCCAGTGCCTTTGTAAATTCCTGTGGATCTGCGGGCTTGATTTGCATAATAGAATTTTTAAAAAGGGCCCTGGTTGAGCCCCTTGTTTTTAACAGCATCCCATTTCTGTGCAACAGGCGGTTCCCTGGGCGCAACAGGATGGATCATTGGTTTGATTGTTCATGATCGTATGGTTTAAGGATGAAAAAATCAGCAGCAACCGGCACCCGGATCGCAACAGGGTTTCTCGGCATAAACAGTTATGCTGTAGATCCCCGGCGAATCTTTGTGATAGGCTGCCAGTTCTTCGGCATTCAGATACTGGGAAAGAATGTGATCGGGTATTACGATCTTTTTTTCCTTGAGCAGTGAAATATTATTGAATCCCGCTTCATGTATGAGGGACAGGTATTCATTTTTTGTGATAGCACCGGATACACAACCGGCATACATTTCCGCCGCTTGGCGGAGACTTCCGGGCAAAGCTCCTTCAAGCACGATATCGGAAATGGAAAAATGTCCTTTTTGTTTTAACACCCTGAAGATCTCAGCAAAAACCTTTTTTTTGTTAGGCACCAGGTTCAAAACACAATTACTGATCACAACGTCTGCTTTGTTGGCGGATAAGGGAAGGTTTTCAATATCCCCCTGGCGGAATTCTATATTATTAAAACCAAGTTTGTCAACATTGGCCCTTGCCTTCTCGATCATCTGTGCACTGAAATCAACACCGATCACTTTACCCTTGTCTCCCACATAACGCCTGGATACGAAAGCATCATTACCGGCGCCACTGCCAAGATCCACAACCGTATCTCCTTCTTTGATCCGGGCATATTGTGTGGGTATGCCACAGCCAAGCCCAAGATCGGCATCAGGATTATATCCTTCCAAGGCAGAATAATCATCAGCCATGATTGTAAAGGCCTCGTCTGTTCCGCAGCAGGCCGTTGCGCCGCAGCACGAAGTTTCGTTTTGTGTTTTGGATTGAAGGGCGATCTGGCTGTATCGCTCTTTGACCATTTCCTTCAATTCATTTTCCTGGTTCATAAATGTTTGTTTTATGGTTTAGCAGCAGGCTTTCTCATTCCTGGTCCTGAGGTTGATGAACAGGCTGCCGATATCATTGCTGAATTTTTCAAAAGCCTTCCAGTTGATGCAATAGCAGGAGCGGGGACCATCTATGGTTCCTTCGATAAGACCTGCATTCTTTAGTTCCTTAAGATGTTGTGAAACGGTAGACTGTGCCAGGGGTAACTCATCAACGATATCACCGCACATACATTCGTTTTTGGCAGCCAGTACTTTGAGGATAGCCACACGTGCGGGGTGGCTGATTGCTTTGGCAAATGCCGCAAGCTCCTGTTCTTTTTTACCGAATTCTTCTTTCTTATGAAAAGCCATTGTTTAATCTTATATCGCAAATATACGATGATAGATTTCATGATTCCAAATTTATTTTTTGGAGGGATGTGATCAGGCTTTCAATAACTTTTCAACAGCCGCCTCGAGTGTGGATTCTTTTTTGGCGAAACAAAAACGTAAAACTTTGTGATTTACAGCCCTGGCATAAAATGCGGAAACGGGTATAGTGGCAACCCCGTACTCCCTGGTTAACCTTTGCGCGAAATCCATTTCGGTTTCATCGCTGATTAAACTATAATCATAAACCTGGAAATAACTTCCAAAGCTTGGGAGGGGTGTAAATTTTGTCCGGGACATCAGCTGCTGGAAAAAATCTCTTTTGGCCTGGAGAAAACCACCGAGCTCCAGGAAATGTTCCCTGTGTTTCAGGAAGCCGGCGAGTGCTACCTGTTTGGGTGTGTCGCAGGTAAAGGCGTTGAACTGGTGCACCTTCCGGAATTCTTTCATAAGCGGAGCAGGTGCAATACAATAACCCAGTTTCCAGCCGGTGCAATGATAAACCTTGCCGAATGAAAAACATACAAAACTGCGTTGCAGCAGGTCGGGGAATTTGAGAATGCTCTCGTGTTTTTTTCCTTCGAAGATCAGGTGCTCATATACTTCGTCGCTGATGATGATGATATTGCTTTCTGCAACGATTTCACGGAGAGACTGAATATCATCTGCCGATAGTACACTTCCCGTTGGGTTGTGTGGCGAGTTGATCATGATTGCACGTGTGCGGTCCGTGATCTTTGTTTTTACGGCTGCCCAGTCAATCTTATATTGCGGGAAATTGAGCTGTATGGGAACCGCCTTTGCCCCGTTGACTTCAATGGCGGGGATATAAGAATCGTACGCTGGTTCGAATAAGATCACCTCGTCTCCTGGTTGCAGTATCGTTGTAAGCGCTGTATAGAGCGCATAGGTTCCACCTGGTGTAACGGTAATTTCTGTATCCGGGTTGATAGAAGCATGATACAGGAATTCAGCTTTCTCAGCCAAAGCTTCACGCAGCGGTATATAACCATTCATATGGGTATACTGGTTATGGCCCTGTTTCATGGCTTCGTTTACCAGGCTTACCAGTTCTTCATTCATTGGAAAATCGGGAAAACCCTGCCCGAGATTAATGGCATTATGTTTTAATGCCAACGAACTCATTACTGTAAAAATGGTGGTGCCTGCGTTGGGAAGTTTTGATTGAATTTCTGGTATCACTTAAAACGAGTTGTAAATGTTAATGATAAGATTTTGAAACACCCTCTATTTTTGCGTCTTTGCTTCTTAGCGGTACGCGCAAGCTTTAGCAAAGGCTGGTCTTTGCATGAAAACGCCAGGAAAGAAGGTTGCAAAGGAAGGCGCATAGATTTATCTCAACTGATTATGGCGGTTGCCTCGATCTCTATAAGATATCCGGGTTCGATCAAAGCACTGACCTCCACCATTGTATTGCAAGGTTTAATTTCTTTGAAAAACTCACTATGGGCTTTTCCATATTCTTCCCACTGGCTGATATCGGTAACGAACATGCGTACACGTATTACATGATGCATGGAGGCCCCCGCTCTTTGTAATACGGCTTCAATTTTCTGGTAGATGTATTTGGTCTGCAGGTAGGCATCACCCTCCCCGATCACTTCTCCATGTTCACCCGACGCAACCGTTCCCGTAACTTCTACCAGGTTGCCCACTTTTACCGCGCGGCTGTAACCAACAATATCCTCCCATTTGGATCCTGAGCTATAATTGATTCTGGCTGACATATTTGATGGAAATATTTTCATTTTTCACCAACGGCTGGCAATGGAAACGCAGCAGCACCTGCGCCAGCGTAACCACATCCTTCTGGCAGTATTCAACTATTCGGTCGAGGTTTTTTTCATTCCAGTAAACCGAATTCACCATACTGCCGTCAATATCGTCTTTGGGCGACGGTATACCTAAAACTTTTGCGAGCAGCTTGAGGGAAGTATAACTTTTATAATCGCCAAACTTCCATAACTCCATTGTATCAAGATGGCGCACTTCCCAGGGCTTTCTTCCTGAAATTTTCAGGATCTCAGGGATCTCTATGCCGTGTATGATCATGCGCCTGCAGATATAGGGATAATCAAACTCCTTCCC
>CBDUBK010000346.1:0-3713 GCA_965365375.1 uncultured bacterium
CTCACCACTCTTACCAAACATGAAACGGAAGCATGGAAACAACAGAATAACATTGCCACTAATGTTGTGGATGCAAGTCTTCCTGTGCTGAGCATTACCGGTAAATTCAATTCCATGGCGCTTACTGCAGCCATTGATATGAATATTACGGAGTTCAATACCATGAATCCTGATTTCGACAGGCAGTTATCTGCCAACGGTAAGTATGATCTTCGCCTGCCGCAGGATAAAATGGATTTATTCAAAGCAAGCAAGCCACAGATCCTGGAACATTCCATCAGGCTGATGGTAAGCACTGCTACCCGCTAATTCAATAAGATTTTTAGATAAGGCTACCGGCAACCCGGTAGCTTTTTTTATGGACTTGTCATTCGCAGCCCAGCACTTTCCTGATCGCTGCACCTTTCAGCAGGCATTCCTCCCATTCCTTTTCAGGATCGCTATAGAAAGTAATACCAGAACCCAGCTGGTAAGAAAGATATTTGGTGGATGCATTGTACATGATACTCCGGATCACTACATTGAAATCAAAATCCTGGCGGTGTGAAAGATAACCAACAGCCCCGCTGAAGATGCCACGGGGAGATACTTCATATTTATCTATCAGTTCCATTACGCGGCGTTTGGGTGCACCTGTCATGGATCCCATGGGAAAAGTGGCAGCCATAATCTCTGAAAAACGGATATCTTTTTTCAACTTGCCGCTGATGGTGGAAATCATCTGGTAAACCTGTGGGAACTGGTAAATGCCAAACAATTCATCTACCTGCACTGATGCTTCCTCGCAGATCCTTGTGAGGTCATTCCTGACCATATCCACCACCATTACATTCTCCGCCTGGTCCTTGCTGCTGTTTAGTAATTCCATTTGTAGCGCCGCATCATTCAAAGCATTTTCCGGGTCACGCCTGATGGTTCCCTTTATGGGTTGGGAAAGGATCCTGTCACCCTGCTTTGAAAGAAACCGTTCAGGACTGGCACAGACCAGGTAACTGTCATTGATGCGGTAAAAAACAGAAAACGGATTCGGTGATTCACCGGAGAGTTTCAGGTAAACATCCAGCGGGTCAATGATGACATCCGCGGCATAAAATTCCTGGCAGAAATTGATCTCGTAACAATCACCGCGTTGGATGTGCGCCTGGAGACTTTTTATTTTTTCAATGTACGCTTCTTTTGAAAGTCTCTGGCTAACCGGTACCTGGTAACCGGATTTCAGTGCAGGCACTGCGGCCTCCATGATCTCTGAAAAAATGGTTCCCGGTTCTTTCGAATGAATCTCTACTCCACCTGGTTTCAGTACCAGCAGGTGTTCAGGATGAAAGAAAAATGAAGACGGAAATCCTGAAGGATCATTAATATTTCCTTCCAATCCATGTAGTTTGTTTTTAAGCCCATAACCCAGGTGGCCAAAACTCCATTGCTTTGTTTCAAGAAATGTATCTGCTTCATCGAGGTCCTCAGTAGAAAGGGATGCAAGACAACCTGCAGCCAGCAGTCCCTCAAAATGATGCGGAATGATGTTGTAGGACTGGTTGTTTAAAAAACAAAAGATGCTGAACCGGCTTGACCAGCTCAACATCTTTTTTTGGAACTCTACTATATCCTCTACGGGATAGAAGCAGTTAGTCAGGGTTCTGTATTGTATGTAGTTTAGAAATCTTCTTCATCATCATCAAGTCCTCCGGCATCATCATTAAAAAGATCCTTGAATTCATCGTCCACTTTGAAATCATCATCTTCTTCGGATTTACCTGCCTTCCCTTTCCTGGACTTGGGAAGGTCAAACTCTTCGAAATCGGGATCCCACTCTTCTTCCTCTTCTGCTTTATCCCAGTTATCATCAGCTACATCATCTTCTTCATCGTCGTCCTCATCTTCGCCTTTCTTTCCTTTTTTTGCTGCCTTCTTTGGTGCCTCATCATCCAGGTCATCATCCTCATCATCTTCCTCTTTTTTAGGTTTGGCTGTTTTTTTGGCCTGAGCTATGATGGTCTCCACCAGGTTTTTTTCACCGATTGATTCTTCAATTAAAATAACTGACATATAGTATTGGGATTACACTGTAAATTTTGTTCGAAGATTTTAATTCGCCAAATTTTGAAAAATATTTTTTTAAACTGCCCCTCAGGCTATTTTAATGATCTGGTCCCTTCCAGGCCCGTTGGAAATATAATGAACCCGGGCTGAAAGGTTTTTATTGATAAAATCGATATAGGACTGCATCTCGGCAGGCAGGGCCTCACCATTCCTGATCTTTGAGCTTTCCGTTTTCCAGCCCGGGAAGGTTTCATAATGCGGCTCAATGCTGGAATGCATCATCTGGAATGGTATTTCGCTGGTCTTTTTGCCATTAATGGAATAAGAAGTACAAATGCTCAATTCCTCGAACGCATCCAGTACATCCGCCTTGGTAATCACCACCTGGGTTACACCATTCAGCATTACAGCATATTGAAGGGCTACAAGGTCCATCCATCCACATCTTCTCGGCCTACCTGTTGTAGCACCGAATTCACTCCCGATCTGCCTCAGTTTCTCACCGGTTTCATTTTCAAGTTCAGTTGGGAAGGGTCCGCCGCCCACACGTGTACAATAAGCCTTGCTCACTCCAATCACTTCACGGATCTTCTGCGGTGCCACACCGAGGCCGTTGCATACGCCTGAAGAAATGGTATTGCTTGATGTAACAAAGGGGAAGGTTCCGAAATCAATATCAAGCATGCTGCCCTGGGCTCCTTCTGCAAGTACCCTTTTACCTTCTGCAATTTTATTATTGATGAAATATTCACCGTTCACAATGTTGAGCCCCCTGAGAAATTCAATTGCCTCAAAGAATTCTTCCTCCCATTGGGAAATATCTTCATTGAAATTATAATTGTCGAGCAGCTGCTGGTGTTTTGCTCTCAGGTTGTTATAGGAAGTTTTAAAATCTTTCTGCAGCAGGTCACCAACACGAAGGCCATTCCTTCCTGTTTTATCCATGTAAGCCGGACCAATACCTTTTAGAGTTGAGCCGATCTTATCATTGCCTTTCGACATTTCAGATGCTTTATCAAGTGCCCTGTGGGTGGGAATGATCAAATGAGTGCGTTCAGCAATGAACAGGTTTTTTTTGAGATCAACACCAAAGGCTTCAACGGAAGCAGCCTCTCTTTTGAGTGTTACGGGGTCGAGCACCACACCATTGCCGATCAGGTTGACCGTGCCCTGGTGAAAAACACCTGATGGAATCTGGTGCAGAACAAGTTTTTTATTCTCTGATCCTACATATAAAGTGTGGCCTGCATTGGGACCTCCCTGGAAACGGGCGATCACATCGTAGTTGGAAGCAAAAAAATCAACAATCTTTCCCTTGCCTTCATCGCCCCATTGAAGGCCCAGTAATACATCAACCATAAAATATAATTTCCCGGTTTATCCGGCAGGCAAATGTAGCGTAAAAAAATAGCCATCCGCAGCGGGCAGATGGCTATTCCTTCAATTATTTATACACCACTAGCGGACCAGTGTAATGGTACCTCTTTTCACTATTTTCTTATTATCCTTGGTGATCCCTTCCACGATCCAGACGTAGGTTCCGGTTGGCTGTTGTTTGCCACTGATGGTACCATCCCAGCCCCTGTTGAAATCAGCTGAAGAGAAAATCTCCTGGCCCCAACGGTTGTAGATGCGGAAATAAGTATAATTCTTAATGCCTACAGGGAATGGCT
>CBDUBK010000347.1:0-3702 GCA_965365375.1 uncultured bacterium
TGTTTTTCCGGTATCCCGCTTGGCCAGTTCCGTTGCCAGCTTCACCCTTTGTGCTTCTCCCCCGCTTAATGTAACAGCTGATTGGCCCAGCGTGATATAACCAAGACCTACATCCTGCAGCACTTTCACCTTGCGGTAAATAAAAGGAATAGCCTGGAAAAACTCCACTGCTTCCTCCACGGTCATGTTCAGCACATCAGCGATAGACTTACCCTTATACCTGATCTCAAGTGTCTCGCGGTTGTATCTTTTCCCATTACATTTTTCACAATGCACATATACATCCGGTAGAAAATTCATTTCAATGGTCCGCAGCCCGCTGCCTTCACATACATCACAGCGCCCGCTCTTTACATTGAAAGAAAAACGTCCTGCATTATAACCCCGGATCTTGGCTTCAGGTATGGAAGCAAAGAGGGTCCGGATATCAGTAAAGAAACCGCAATAGGTAGCCGGGTTACTTCTTGGCGTGCGCCCGATGGGTGACTGGTCAATTTCGATCACCTTGTCAATTTGTTCCAGCCCGGTTATGGATTTATGAGCCAGGGGGTTCACACGTGAATGATAACAATATTGTGAAAGCAATGGATACAGCGTTTCATTAACCAGGGTGGATTTACCGCTGCCGCTCACACCCGTTACCACGATCATTTTTCCCAATGGAAATCTGACGGAAATATTTTTCAGGTTATTACCGGTAGCACCCTTTATTTCAATATGCTTGCCATTACCCTTTCTTCTTTCTGCCGGTACTGCAATGGTTTTTTTCCCATTCAAAAACGCAGCCGTAATCGTATCCATCCTGCGGATATCCTTGGGACTTCCCTGCGCCATGATGCGACCCCCGTGAAAGCCTGCTTTCGGACCAACATCAATCAGGTGATCTGCAGCAAGCATGATATCCTTGTCATGTTCCACTACCAGGACACTGTTACCAATATCACGCAGGTTTTTTAAAGCAGTGATCAAACGCTGGTTGTCGCGCTGGTGCAAACCAATGGAAGGTTCATCCAGCACATATGTTATCCCCTGCAATTGTGATCCGATTTGAGTTGCAAGTCTTATTCTTTGTGATTCACCCCCGCTAAGTGTTCTTGTTGGGCGGTATAATGTGAGATAGGTCAGGCCGACATCCAGCAAAAACTGTAAACGCTCCCTGATCTCCTTGATGATCTCACGGCCGATAATTTTTTGTTTATTACTGAGTCTTGATTCAATATCATCAAACCATGCTACCAGTTGTACCAGGTCAATACTGCTCAGGTCAGCAATGTTCTTCTCATCAATCTTAAACCAGAGACTTTCTTTCTTCAATCTTGTACCATTGCATGACTGGCAGGTGCTTAACTCCATAAAACCTTCTGCCCATCTTTGTATGGATTCACTGGTGCTGGTAGCAAACCATCTTTTGACCTGGTTAACCACACCTTCATATTCACCACTGTAAACATTTCCATCAATCACTTCATCATCAAACTGCAGTTCATCATCCACCGGCTCTTCTTCCTTGCCATACAATACAAGGTTCAATGCCTTTGGAGACAGATCTTTAATGGGTTTATCAAGACTGAATTTATTTTTTTTAGCCAGCCCCTGTACCTGCCTGAAGAAATAGGCTTCCCTTTCACCACCCAGTGGAGCAATGGCACCTTCATTAATGGAAAGACTGTCATCCGGCATGATGGCTTTCAGGTCAACCTTATAAACCTGGCCAAGTCCTTTGCAGGTGGCACAGGCACCGTAAGGTGAATTGAAAGAAAAAGAATTTGGTGAAGGTTCTTCATAACTCAAACCCGTATCCTCGCACATCAGCTGCCGGCTGTAAGTTGCCCACTCCATAGTTCCCTGTGCCACTTCAGCATCAGCAGATTTTTTCGCAGGCTTTTTCCTGAGGCTATCCGTTGCTGATTTTGTTTTTCCTTCTTTACCAGCTGCTGAATCAGGATAGGCCTCCACGAACATCAGGTCCTTTCCAAGCTTCAATGTCTGTTGAACACTCTGGCTGATACGCGTACGCATTTCCCTGGTCACCTTCAGCCGGTCAACCACCAGTTCAATATCGTGGATCTTGTAGCGGTCTACCTGCATCTTGGGTACCAGGTCCTGTGTTTCTCCATCCACCCTTACTTTGAGAAATCCTTTTTTACGGACCTCTTCAAACAATTCACGGTAATGACCTTTGCGGCCGCGCACCAGTGGTGCCAGCAGGCTGATTTTATATCCTTCAAATCTTTTGAAGATATTATTGACGATCTCCTCTTCGCTCCACCGCACCATTTTTTTACCGGTGTTATACGAATAGGCCTCACCAGCTCTTGCAAAAAGCAGACGGAGGAAATCATAGACCTCTGTAACAGTACCAACAGTAGACCTTGGATTTTTATTGGTAGTTTTTTGTTCGATGGAAATCACAGGTGAAAGACCCATGATCTTGTCAACATCAGGTCTTTCCATTTCACCAATGAACTGCCGTGCATAAGCACCGAAAGTTTCCATATAACGGCGCTGCCCTTCAGCATAGATGGTATCAAACGCGAGAGAAGATTTTCCACTGCCGCTGATTCCTGTAATCACTACCAGCTGGTTCTTGGGAATCATGATATCAATGTTCTTGAGATTATGTTCCCTTGCTCCAAATACTTCTATAAACTCCTGTTCCGGTTCAACTGTTTTATTCATATAATTCCCGAGGTCTGCGAAGATACAGCAGGCACCTGTTTTGCTAAAAAATTTAACAAAGGATAGCTTCCTTTATATAGCCGTGGCACCTCTCTCCAGGGGCGCTCACAAGGATCCTTAAATTAAAGGCTATTGTATATTGCTGATTATCAATCTCATCCACGTGAACGAGAGAAAAAAATCTGCTTCATTTTTCCACGATTCCTGATTTTGGCACAGTATTACGTAAGTAGGACAAAACCTTTCCATTTAAATCGCTCAACGTATGAAAAACACCATTTTCCTGTTCATCGCTGCTTTATTTATCAGCGTTACAGCCAGTGCACAATCAACAGTAGATTCTATCAGGGCTAAATACCAGTTATTGCCAATGCCCGAAGCACTGACCATCGAAAAATCATTTCCTGTATTAGGTACTTACCAGTTAACTGCTGCAGATGGCACCAGCCAGAGCGTGTATGTTACACTTGATTCAGCCAATAAGGGTATTGTCTGGATTGAAGGTTTACCTGAAGGAAAATTCAAGGCCTTCCTGAAAAAATCTCCCGGGACTTACAGGGTGATCGAACAAAAATCTGAAAGCGGAAAACAGATTCCTGAAGGCACATTACATTTTGATCCTTCTACCAGCACACTGAGTGTTGCTTTAGGAAAAAAATATGATGATGCAGATCCTGTTGCAGTTTTCAATCTTGCCGGCGATGCCCAACTTGCTGATGCGGCAGAAGTAAAAGTGAAGACCAAAAAAGGTAACACCAAGTCAAAAACAAAACTGGTGATCTACAATGCCTCTAAAGCAGACCAGACGACTACATCTGCAGGCTGGAACCCAGGACAACAACAGTAATACGTTTTCATTGCATACTTAGGAGGCTGCCATTGCAGCCTCTTTTTTTTATCTTCATGCAAAGCAGATTATGTTTTCATTTTTTGGTAAGAAAGAAAAAGAACCCCTCACCCGTGACCTGGTTTTTATTTCATCGGCAGCCAAACAAAAAGCACTAAAGAATTTTTTGAATGAAA
>CBDUBK010000348.1:0-3699 GCA_965365375.1 uncultured bacterium
GGGCACGCTACTTACCGTCTTCCCGTCTTCCCGGCGAAAAATTCATGAATAAAAAAGGCTTGTATTAATAATGAAAGTTGGACCTGGGTCTTGAAGCTTGAAGCTTGAAGCTTGTAGCTCACAGCTTGATAATATCTGCCGCAAAGTTCCTCGCTTCTCCATCACTCTCAAAATATTCTTCCAGTGTGGGTTTTTGAATGAAGGAGATCTTGTCCATCGTTCTTTCGATCACATCAGTCATATCAAGGAAACCAATCCGGTTGCGAAGGAAGGCATATACCGCGATCTCGTTAGCGGCATTCATCACACAGGGCAGGTTGCCTCCCTTATTCAGCGCATCAATGGCCAGGGCCAGGTTGCGGAAGGTTTTGAGGTCAGGATCTTCGAAGGTGAGATTCCGGATCTTTTTGAAATCAGCACGTGGAAACTGGTTGGGTATCCTTTGCGGAAAGGCAAGTGCATACTGTATCGGCAGTTTCATATCCGGTAATCCCATCTGCGCCTTGATGCTTCCGTCGCGGAACTGCACCATGGAATGAATGATGCTTTGCGGATGCACCAGCACTTCGATCTGGCTGGCATTGAGATTGAACAGCCACTTCGCTTCAATCATTTCCAGGCCCTTATTCATTAAAGTAGCCGAGTCAATACTGATCTTGGCACCCATCGTCCAGTTGGGATGCTGCAGCGCATGTTCCCTTTTTACATTCAGCAGGTAGTTGGGTTTTTTGCCAAGGAATGGTCCGCCTGATGCGGTCAGGATCACCTTCTCGATCGGGTTGCGCATCTCTCCCACCAGGCATTGGAAAATGGCGGAATGTTCTGAATCCACAGGGATCACCGGCACCCGCATTTCAACTGCGGTCTGCATGATGATATCACCTGCTACTACTAACGTTTCTTTATTGGCAAGTGCAATGGCCTTGCCTGCACGAATGGCATTGAGTGTGGGTTTTAATCCTGCATAACCTACAATAGCAGCAAGCATGAGATCATAGATATCCATGAGCGCTACTTCTTCGAGGGCTTTTTCGCCGGCGAAAACTTTTACATCGGTATGGGAAAGGGCCTGCCTTACTTTTTCATATTTTTTTTCATCGCCTACAACGACCACATTGGGTTTGAATTTCTGCGCCTGGGTGATGAGCAGGTCATCATTGCTGTTGCAGGTGAGGACTTCTACAGTAAATAATTGTGGATTGGCTTCTATTACTTCTAAAGCCTGCACACCGATAGAACCGGTTGAGCCGAAGATGGCAATTCTTTTTGCAGGATTGGTTTGATTCATATTGGATTTAAAAGTACAAGATAGTTAATTAATAAAATGTTTGTAACTGGGGGGGAAGGTGCAAGCTGCAAGCTTCAAGCTGCAAGACCTTGGATCCGATTTTCACTCGTGAATCAAACTTTCATTTTTTTTGATGTTTTTTTGGCCGGGAAGACGGGAAGGCGGTAAGTAATTTACTATTTGCAAGATTTCATCACCGGCATCTTTGAAGCAATAATGAATATAATGATTCTACTTACCGCCTTCCCGCCTTCCCGGCTATACCTATTCAATATTTAAGATTTCCTGATTCAGACAATGTAAGGAGATAAAGCCTCTGCCAGCTTCCTGTCATTGCTTAACCTCGGCACCTTATTCTGTCCACCCAGTTTACCAATGGATTTCATATAATCAATAAACCCGTTCTTCTTCACCACTGTCAACTTTAATGGCTGGAGGATATGCCCGCGGATCAGGTCATCATAATAGATATTATGCTGGCGCATCAGCTCATTGAGTTTGCCGGCAAAAGCATCCAGGTTCTCCGGCTGGTTCTCAAATTCCACGAACCATTCATGGTAACTTTTACCATCACCCTGCTGCACCATAGGCGCCACGGTAAACTCCCGGATATGGACACCCGCTTCCTGCGAGGCGGCCAGCATGCTCCGCTCCACTTCCTCTCCGATCACATGCTCTCCGAATGCTGAAATAAAATGTTTGGTGCGGCCGGTCACTACCAGGCGGTAAGGATTGGTGCTGATGAACTTCACCGTATCACCAATATTATATCCCCAGAGACCTGCATTATTATTAATGATCAGGGCATAATTCTCACCTGTTTTCACTTCGTGCAGGGAAAGACGGGTGGGGTTTTCATTGAAGATCTCACCCGCAGGAACAAACTCAAAAAAGATCCCGCTGTTGGTATTGAGCAGTAAACCTTCTTCGGTCTGCGTATCCTGGAAGGCAAAAAATCCTTCTGAGGCAGGGAAGGTTTCGATATCATGAATAGGCCTTCCTATACTCTCAAAAAGCCTGGATTTATAAGGTTCGAAATTCACACCTCCATGTACCATCACGCTGAATTTCGGGAAGAGCTCACCAACTTTTTTACCGCTTTTTTCCATCAGCCGGTCAAAATACATCTGCACCCATGGTGGTATACCCGAGATCAGGGACATATCCTGGTCAATGGTTTCTTCAACGATCTTATCGAGTTTGGTCTCCCAGTCCTCGATACAATTGGTCTCATAACTGGGCAGCTGGTTGCTGCGCAGGTATTTGGGAATATGATGATTCACGATCCCGCTCAGTCTTCCTGTTGGAACACCACCGATCCTTTCCAGTTCCGGTGATCCTGATAAAAAGATCAGTTTTCCGTCAGCAAAACCTGTATTCCCTGTTTCTGCCATATAACAAAGCAGGGCATTGCGGGCCGTGTTGATATGGTTGGGAATGGATTCCTTGCTGATGGGAATGTATTTGACCCCGCTGGTGGTGCCGGAGGTTTTGGCGAAATAGATGGGTTTACCCTTCCAGAGGATGTTATGTTTTCCTTCCTTTACCTTTTCGATATAAGGTTTGAAAGCCTCGTAATCCCGGATGGGAATGGCCTGTTTGAATTCCTGGTAAGTATTGACCTTGTCGAGCCCATGCTCCTTCCCGAACTCTGTGGTTCGGCCCACTTTGAGCAGTTCTTTCAGGGTGGCATCCTGGTCCTGCAGGGCCGTAGCCATGCCCTTGCGGATCCGTGCGTAAATATATGAGGCAAAGGGCTTTGCTAAGAATGATTTGAACTTCATGGCAAGAAACGCGAAGGTAGGGAACAAGTTCAAAGTTGATAGTTCAAAGTTCAAAGCCGGAGGCTGAGAGAACAGTGATGCGTTGGAGATAGTCGGTAGTCGGTAGTCAAAGTCGGCTTTGCCCACTGTAGATAGCATATAGGAGGTGGGTAGTCGATAAACTTGGGATTATCTTTGCGCTTCCTTTGCGTCCTTCGCGACTTTGCGGTAAAAAAAGCATAGGACTAAGTTCACTTGGGGGCAGCTCAAAGCATCTTTCGCAATTGAGACCTGTAAGGCAAAAGCTAAAGGCCAAAGGCCAACAGCCAACGGCAAAATTGTTAAAAACCCCTCAGCCTCAACAATTTTCCCCCCTGCCCTTTTTCATTCCCTGTTTTCCCCTTACCTTTGCCTCCCGAAAAATCGGGACTAAATCATTAAGCTTTATGTTCGCAGTTGTAACAATAGCCGGCAAACAATTCAAGGTTGAGAAAGACCAGACTTTATATGTTCCCAAGGTTGGGGGCAATGCCGGCGACAAAGTTGAATTTTCTGATGTTATCATGTCTGATAACAATGGTAACCTCAAATTCAGCAACTCAGGTCTGAAGATCCAGGCTGAGATCCTTGACCAGGTGAAGGGTGATA
>CBDUBK010000349.1:0-3696 GCA_965365375.1 uncultured bacterium
AATCATATGCGGGAGAAGGATCTGGTACGATGGCTGCATCCAATGAACAAATAAAAAAACCAGGTCTATCACCATTGAGTGAAGGACCTGGTTTTTTGGAATTGCAAAAAGCTTAATTAATATCCTGGTTCTTTTTCAGCTTTTCTATTGAATCACTGACAAATTTTCTAGTCTGTTCATTCGGTGCCAGGGCCAGTGAAAGATTCGCATACTTCAAAGCATTTTTATAATCACCATTGGCTGAATAAGCACGTGTCATTCCAAACAAAGTAGTAAACTGGTTGGGATTTTTTTTCAGGTTCATCTGGAAGATCTCAAGTGCCTCCTTGTTTTTTTTCTGCGTCAGCAGGCTTCTTCCATACTGGTGCACTTCCTGCATGTTGGCGAGGGGTAAAGCCTGTTTCATAATGGCATCCGCTTCTGCTGTTCTTCCCAGTTTGGCAAGGATCTGCGCCTTGGTTGATTTGGGACCGAAGAGATTACCTCCGCCAAATGATGGACCTGATGCCGAATCAGCCCATTGCAAGGCCTGTTCGAGGTTCACATTGCGTTGCAGGCACCATTGCGCGGCCTGGTCCCAGGGAAGCCAGAAAAACCCTCTCTGTGTCCTGAGTTCATTGCGGAAAGAGGCCAGCTGGTCTTCAATATAATTTGTTTCAACGCGGAAGGGTATGCGCAGTTTTTCCCATTCCAGTGCAATGGTTGCGCTGTTCTCTGCCTGGTCGAGAAATTCATAACGTAACCACTCCACATTCTGGTCAAGTTTTATGGCTTTTAGTTTTACCCTCAGGGCATCTTCTTTTTCATTGTAATAATAACTTCCCCAGGAAGAAGTGTTATGGGATAAAATAAGTGTTGGTTCGCCTGGATCATAAGCAATGAAGATGGCATACTTCCCCGCCTTGACCGGTTGTCCTTCGACCTTTACATCCTTTGAAAATTCAATAGTGGTATTCTCATTGGCACCTGCCCTCCATGGAGCAGACCTGGATGATCCAAATCCCTGGTCAGTAAAGCCGGTATGAACCACCTGTCCCCAGATCGATCCTTCCCTGCCTTTTACTCCCGGACGGTCATAATGAATGGTAACATCAGTAAGGCCGATCCTTTCAGCAACCATGGCCTTTTTATTACCCCCGCTGGGCAGCTGTGTGAGTGTGATCTGCGAATGAGCAGTATAAAAGATTGCAATGCTGGTAAAGACCAGTAAAAACTTTCTCATAATGTAGATTTTGTAATTAAATCTAGGAAGGGGGAGGGGTAGGGGAAGGTAGTTTTTCGTGAATGGTGAATGGTGAATGGTGAGTGGTCCGAAGCTCACGTCTCACGATTCACGCCTCACGATTTCACCGCAGAGAAAGGCTTTTGGCCATTAGCTAAAAGCATCAAAACTTATCCCACTACAGCCTTCCTGATCTTCACCAGTTTCACCAGCAATTCTTCAAGAAGGTCCAGCTTCAACATATTTGCACCATCACTCTTTGCGCAGGAAGGATCGGGATGGGTCTCAATGAATAAACCATCAGCACCTGCAGCGATGGCAGCAGATGCGATCGTGCCTATCATCAAAGGATTACCGCCTGTGATACCCGAGGTCTGGTTGGGTTGTTGCAGGCTATGCGTACAATCCATCACAACGGGCACATTGGATTGCTGCATCAAAGGAATATTGCGGTAATCCACAACAAGGTCCTGGTAACCAAAAGTGGTTCCCCTTTCGGTCAGCATTACTTTATCATTACCGGTATTATGGATTTTTTCCACCGCGAACTTCATGGCTTCCCCGCTTACAAACTGCCCTTTTTTCACATTGATAATTTTGCCGGTTTTACCCGCTGCTACCAGCAATTCGGTCTGCCTGCAGAGAAAAGCGGGGATCTGCAGCACATCCACATAGGCAGCGGCCATTTCAGCCTCTTTCTCCGAATGGATATCTGTAACGGTTGCCAGCTGGAAATGTTTGCCTGCTTTCCGGATGATCTCCAAACCCGTTTCATCACCTAGCCCGGTGAAAGAAGAAGCGCTGGTGCGGTTGGCTTTCCTGTAGGAAGATTTAAAGACCAGGGGAATACCATGTTTCTTACAGATGACGGAAACTTTTTCAGCCACTTCAAATACAATGGCTTCGCTCTCCACCACGCAGGGGCCTGCCATCAGGAAAAAATTATTCTTATCGTACTGCTGGTTGCTGAAAAGCTGGTCAAGGAATGGAGTCATGTGGCAAAGATCGTAAGAAACAGTTCAAAGTTGAAAGTTCAAAGTTCAAAGTCGGAGGCATCAGGGAAGGATGTGTTTTCAATAGTCTGTAGTCAGTAGTCTGTAGTCAGTAGTCTGTAGTTAGTAGTCTGTACATGTCGCATAATTTTGAATTTTTACTTTTTACTTTTGACTTCTATGCATGTTCCACGCGTTAAGATCTGTTGTATAGCCACCCCGGAAGAAGCCAGGCTGGCCATTTCATATGGTGCCTCAGCATTAGGCCTGGTTGGCCGTATGCCCAGCGGACCTGGGCCCATTGAAGATTCAATGATCCTGGAAATCGCAAAGTTCATTCCCCCGCCCATTGCCAGCTTCCTGCTCACCTGTGAAACAAAAGCAGCTGATATCATTCAACATCACCAGCGCACCCATACCAATACCATCCAGCTTGTAGATGAACTGGAAGAACGGGCTTATGACCAGATCCGGAAAGCGCTTCCTGCAGTCCGGATCGTGCAGGTGATTCATGTTATGGATGAATCTTCCGTTGATGAAGCACTCCAGATCGTACCTCATGTAGATGCTCTTTTGCTTGACAGCGGTAATCCTAAACAGGATGTAAAACAACTGGGAGGAACCGGAAGGATCCATAACTGGAAACTAAGCAGGAAGATCGTTGAACAATCTTCTGTCCCGGTATTCCTGGCAGGTGGCCTGAATGAAGAAAATGTACTGAAGGCCATCAACGAAGTGCAGCCTTTCGGTTTGGATCTGTGCAGCAGTGTACGAACAGGTGGGAAGCTTGACGAGCGTAAGCTGGAAAATTTTATGAAAAAGGTTTATAATTAATCCTGATCTTGTTGGCATGAAAAAGATCATTGTTCTCTTTCTTCTGACCATTCCAATCCTGGTTCAGGCCCAGTTCGGGCAAAAAGATTTTGCTCTCTTTAAAATCCTGGAAGGAAGGTGGAAGATGGAGACCAAATCAGGGGCGCTTATAGAGCAGTGGACCATCATGAATGATTCCACCATGACAGCAGTGAGTTACCGCGTGAGGGGAAAAGATACAATCCCGCAGGAAACGGTTGTATTAAAAGTATCCAGGGGCAATATCATTTACTCACCTACTGTTCATGACCAAAACCAGGGGAAGCCCATACATTTTGCATTAATGAGTAACAGGAAGGGCAAATATCTTTTTGAAAACAAGTTGCATGATTTCCCCAAACAGATCTTCTATGAACCTTCTGCTTCCAGGATGAAAGTGACTTTGAGCGGAGGAGGAAGGCAGGTGAGGTTTGAATTTCGGAAAGACGGTGATTAGTCAGTAGTCAATAGTCAGTAGTCAGTAGTCAGTAAAAACCGGATTGGCTACGACTTCCGACTACCGACTACCGACTACCGACTTTTGACTTCAGACCTTAGTCTCTCCTTTATCAAGATTTTCCAGCATATCCTTCGTCATCGCGGCAAGATCGTACTCCGGCTTCCAGCCCC
>CBDUBK010000350.1:0-3695 GCA_965365375.1 uncultured bacterium
TCTCCTACCAATGCCAGGCAATAAGGTGCAGCACGGTATGGTGCAAATTCATTTTTAAAATTGTTGGCTGCTATCAGCCTGGTGCCAAACCTGGACCGCAAGCGGAAAAATAATTTATTGAACATCCTGTTGCGGATGGGCATATATACACCTACAAAAGGATACTGTATTTTATCGGCAAAAGCATAGTTGGCAAATTCCCAGTTGAAGAAATGTCCAGCATGCAACTGCACAGTGATCCCTTTTGCATGCAGATCATTGATTACTTCATAATTAGCCTGGAATCTTTTATGAAGTTCTTTCCTGGTCATGGAAACCATCTTGCTGGATTCAATAAACGTATCAATCAGATTACCGTAAAAATCCCTGGCGATCTTTTTTCTTTCCTTCTCTGTTTTATCCGGGAAGGCTGTCAGCAGATTTTGCATCACGATTTTTTTGCGGTAGCCTGCCACGTGAAATACAACCTGGCAGATGGCATCACTTACAAGATGCAATAACCAGAACGGCAATAAGGAAAGGAGGTAAAAAATACCGTAGAAAAAATAATACATGTGCATCTCTAAAGTACACGATACTTGCTGTACACCGTATTAAATCTTACTGTTGTGGCCGGGGCCGCTGGTCTACCCATTGTGATGCATATTGTTCATGCCAGCGGTGTTTCCACCTGCGGTGACTCCATAAATAAATTTCAGGCTGGAGCCTTACATTTTCTTCGAGATGATTTACATAACGCCTGATCAGTTCCCCATCAGGCAGTAAGCGTGGATCTTCCGCCAGTAAAAAATATTCATAATGATAATGACCCCGTTTGGGTTTTGTAGTCGTCATCATTACAACAGGAATATGTTGTCCGCGAGCAAATTTTTCAGGTCCTTTCACAAAAGCAGTTGGCCTGTTGAGAAAATAAAGCCAGTATGCGGATTCGGGGTAAGGTGTATTCTGGTCAGCACCTAATGCAATGAGGTATTGTTTTTTTCTCCAGGGCATGATCCCCCGCCCTATTTCGGTGGAGGGAATCAGAGGATTCCCCCACCTGCCCCTGATATATCGCATCAGGCGGTCCATAACCTCACTGGACTGCGGGTAATAAACCGTTAGAAAAGGAAAAGGCTGGTGCAGGCCTGCATGCAGGGTCATGATCTCCCAGTTGAAAAAATGTCCCAGGTTTACCTGTACAGCTTTGCCACTTGCATGCACGTGTTGAAATACTTCATAATTACCTGTAATCCTTTTATTGAGCGCTTCCCTGCTGATGGAAATTAATTTCAGCGTCTCGATCCAGTTGTCAACAAAATTTTTATAAAACTTCCGGGCGATCTTTTCTTTTTCCTCCAGTGTTTTTCCTGGGAAAGCATGACCGAGATTTTCCATCACCACGGTCTTCCTGTATCCAGAGATATGGTACAGGATAAAAAAAGCAAAATCAGAAAGCAGGTAAAGTACCCTAAAAGGCAGGAGCGAAACCAGGTACAATAAACCAAAAACTACATGATACATAAACTTCACAAAGATAAACCTGCCAGCGGGCCTTTATAACACGATATTCTGAACAAGCTCGGATTTGGAAGGATAGTCGGTATTGAAATGCAGACCGCGGCTTTCCTTCCGGAAGGCAGCCCCTTTTACAATCAGGTAACCTACCGTAATCATATTTCGCAGTTCAAGCAAATGAGATGATACCGTTGTGGTCTGGTACAATCCCTCTGTTTCTTCGTACAGCAGGTCCAGTCTTTTCAATGCTCTTTGCAGGCGCACATTATTCCGCACGATACCTACATAATCACTCATCACCTGCTGTAATTCTTTAAGGCTTTGTGTGATAAGGATCATTTCCCGGGGTTCCGCTGTTCCTTCCGCGTTCCAGTCAGGTATTCCGGGATGATCATCAATGGAGCGTATACGGTTCACCGAATCCAGGTAACAACGGTGGGCAAAAACCATGGCTTCAAGAAGTGAGTTACTCGCAAGGCGATTGGCACCATGCAAACCTGTGCTGGCACATTCACCACAGGCATATAAACTCAAAACAGAACTTCTTCCGTATTCATCGGTTTTGATGCCGCCGCAACTATAATGAGCTGCCGGCGCAACAGGTATGAGGCTGGTCGAGATATCTATTCCTACAGACAAACATTTCTCATAAATATTCGGGAAATGGTCTTTGAATTTTTCCAGATCCATATGACGGCAATCGAGATAGACATGCTCCGTACCGCTGATCTTCATTTCACTGTCGATGGCTCTTGCCACGATATCACGTGGAGCAAGGTCTTTTCTTTCATCATATTTTTCCATGAAGGCTTCACCCTTCACATTACGGAGAATGCCGCCATCACCACGCACCGCTTCCGTGATCAGGAAAGCCTGTCCTCTTTTACCCGCTTCATACAAAGCAGTAGGATGAAACTGTATGAATTCCATGTTCTCGATGCGGCCCTTGGCCCGGTAAACCATGGCTACCCCATCACCTGTGGCGATATATGGATTGGTAGTTGTGCGGTAGACCTGCCCATTGCCGCCGGTTGCCAGCATGGTTATTTTGGAAAGAATTTTTTCGATACGGTTACTTTTCGCGTTCAGCACATACACACCATAACAGGTAATGTCGGGAGTGGCCTTGGTAACTAGATAACCCATATGATGCTGGGTGATGATATCCACTACAAAACAATGATTGACCAGCTCAATATTGGGGGCCCGCTTGATGGCTTCGAGCAGGGTACGTTCCATTTCCTTACCGGTAACATCCTTATGGTGGAGGATACGGAATTCAGAATGTCCTCCTTCCCTTCCTAGTTTGTAATCACCTTCCGCATCTTTGTCGAACTGCGCGCCCCAGTCAATGATCTCCTGCACCCTGGCTGGTCCTTCCTTCACTACGATCTCAACTACTTCCTCATTGCACAGGCCATCACCTGCAATGAGCGTGTCTTCAATATGTTTTTCAAAACTGTCATTTTCCAGGTCATTCACCACCGCAATACCACCCTGTGCATACTTGGTATTGGTTTCATCAGCAGAGGCCTTGGTAATAATGATGACTTTTTTATCCGGAAAATGCTGGGCAACCTTGATCGCATAGGTTAAACCTGCGATGCCGGAACCAATGACCAGGAAATCTGTTTTCACGAAAGAAATTTAAAGTGAAGATATAGCAGGCTGAAAATATCTGGTATACAACTGAGATTAGAGAAAGAAAAATCAAATTTAAACGCAAAGGATCGCAAAGATTGTCCGAGTTTCCTTTGCGTAATCTTCGCGTTCCTTTGCGAACTTTGCGGTTAACTGGAAAGTCAGGCAAATAAAGCACTACAATTCCAATGAAACATTCTCCTCTACCCAGGCACCATTGTCTTTCAAAAGATTGATCAGTTCATCTACCGCTACTTCCGCCGGCACATTTCTTTTTACAACTTCTTTCCCCCTGTATAAAGTGATCTTTCCCGGTCCGCTTCCCACATAACCAAAATCCGCGTCAGCCATTTCACCCGGACCATTAACAATGCAACCCATGATGGCGATCTTAACACCTTTTAGATGATTCGTGACCGCCCTGATTTTAGCGGTTGTTTCCTGGAGGTCAAATAAGGTTCTGCCACAACTGGGGCAACTGATATATTCTGTTTTTGAGATCCTTGTACGTGTGGCCTGCAGAATACTGAATGCGGTATTGTTGATGAACTGTTCCA
>CBDUBK010000351.1:0-3694 GCA_965365375.1 uncultured bacterium
GCGCAGTTTCTGTTGAAACTATAATTTAGATTAACCCTTTGCGGTCTTTGCGGTTCATCTCTCGCTTTCGCTTATTGCTTCCGGAAAAAATTAAAGTTATCTTGTTTGCATAAGCGCCATTATGAAACAACTCGCACTTTGTTCCATTCTTCTCATTTCATTTTTAATTTCAATTGCCTGTATCAACGAAGAAAGTATCACCATCGATGGACGCCCGGTCACTATGAATTTTTATGAAGTACCAGAAGGTGTGAATCATAAAGAAATGGCCAAATGGTATGCTGAAGAATTGAAAGAAAAGGACAGCCTTTGGAAGACAGGTGGCAATATTGAAGATTATTCCGATTATGGTGTAATCCTGATCTATCTCGGAAGGCTGGAAGAAGCTAAAAGAGTTTTCATTGAAATTGAATCAAAACACCCTGGGCGCTATTCAACCGCTGCAAATCTTGGAACCACCTATGAATTGCTTGGTAAAAACGATTCCGCCCTTCTTTGGATCAAACGTTCCGTTGCAATTGATCCAACATCGCATTATGGATCCGAGTGGCTTCATGTGAACATACTGGAAGCTAAAATTGCAAGCAGCAAGCTGAATACCTTATTTCTATTAGGTACAGATTTCGGAAATGATACCATTCCAAGGTCCAATAAGAGCCGGGACGATCTCAAAAAATTGAGTGAATCAGTTTATTTCCAGCTAAGCGAAAGAATGTCTTTCGTCAAGCCAAAAGACCCAATCGTTGGTCTTCTTTTATTTGAACTGGGAAATATTAAAGCCATTGAATCAGATCTTGTCTCGGCCATGAAAAATTATGAGCTCGCCATTGAATATGGCCATACAGGCAAACTCATTGAAACCCGTTACAATGAATTCAGGAAACGGTTGATTGATTCCAATGTTGATAACGAATTCGTCAAAAAACTGAAATCGGGTAAACCTTTTGTTGCTACTGAAGCCGAAGTGAAAGTAGAAGCAGCGGCTGAAAAAAAATCCCGGGTGAATTCCAGCCTGATTTACATCATACTTGCTTTAGCAGGCATCATCGCAGCTGTCTTTTTCATATTAAAAAGAAAGAAAGCCTAGATCAGTCCTTTCGTATAGGCTATGCGAAGCGCCTGGGCCTTGCTGTTGACATGCAGTTTCTGGTAAATATTGATCGTGTGTTTTTTTACGGTATTGGGACTGATGCTCACCCGCTGGGCGATCTCTTTATATTCCAGGCCCTGGCTTAACAGAACCAGGATCTCTTTCTCCCTTTCACTCAGCATAAAAAAATCCTCGGCGTTCTGCTTCTCCGTTTTTTTAGTGACAATGGGCTGCTGAACCATCTGCAGAATTTTATAGGCAATGCTTGGTGAAATTGGCCCGGCACCGCTATCCCAGAGATTCATCAGCATCTCTGTCAATACCGCTCCGCTTTCTTCCTTTAATAGATAGCCGCAGGCTCCTGCCTTGATGGCCTTGAAGATCTTTTCATCATCATCAAAAATGGTAAGGACCACAAATTTTACCTCCGCATATAAAGAAGAAGCGCTTGCAATGGCTGAAACCCCATCCATCACCGGCATTTCAAGATCCATTAAAACCATATGCGGTAAATCAGCATGGGGGGTATTGCGCATCTGTTCTAAAAAATCTTCTCCATTGGAAGCCATCATGCTTACCCTAAAAAACTCATTTCGCTGAAGTTTGTCTGCGATAATCTTCCTGTTATTGGCCCGGTCATCTACAATGGCAATGCGGATCATACTAAAAAATTAAAATAAAGCTGGCGATAAATTCCCTTGATTCCAATACTCCCTTTGGATTAGGCGCCTGTTGTTCTGCTGATCACCAGTGTAATACTGGTACCAAGCTGCAGCCCTGTATCCATTTCAAGTATCATCCCTGCAGACCTGGCTCTTTCCTTCATATTGCTCAGCCCATAACTTTCCTGCTTTTGGCTCATCAGGCTGATATCAAATCCACTCCCGTCATCCCTCACTTCTATATTCCAGAGCTGCTCCGAAGCCTGGGTACTGATGATAACCTTGCCTGCTCCAGAGTGCCTCACTGCATTATTGACTGCTTCCTGCACAATGAATACAATATTCAAAGCCTGTGTTGAAGTCAGTTGTAAAACCTCAGGCGGTACTCCCTGCGTTAAGATCTCAATTTGTGGATAATGCCTGTTGATCTGTTTACTGAAATTGATAATGCGCAACCAGATATCTGCAGCTGTAACATCCGTATTCTTCAACACCCAAAGTGTTTCCCTGAGCGACGACAGCATATCCTTGGCAGTATGATGCAGGTCCTCTACCAGTACACCATTGGTTTCATCCTGCTGTAATAATTCTGTTCCATATAGAATGGCATTGGCCTGTGCACCGAGATTATCATGAAGATCAGCCGCAATACGTTTACGTTCCGCTTCTTCCGCTTCAGACACAGCCAGTGCGGCCAGCCGTTTTTCTTCTTCCATCATAACCTGCATTTTCAATACCTGTCTCCTGCGGTTTGCCCGGAAAATAAAGAAAGCGGCTATTACCACCACCAGCAATAGGACTATGGAACCGGTCAGCAGGTAATTTTTTTTGGCAAGATCGAAACGTTGCTCCATGATCACATTTTCTTTCTTCTGCACGGCATATCTTGTTTCAATATCACTGAGTGAGGCGGCATACACATTATTCAATGAATCCTTGATGGCCACCAACTGGCGTAGTATCCTGATGCCCTCTGTTTGATTCCCTGTAGCCTGGTAATTATTCGCAAGTAGCTGGTAGAGCTCAGGAAGTTTTGAAGTAAGGCCGGAACGGTAAGCAATGGCTATACCTTCATTGCAAAGCGCAATGCTTTTTTCATAGTCTTTTTCGAAATGATGAAATTCCGCGAGCTCCAGCAGGGTAAATAAAATATAATAAGGATCACCCATTCTTTTCCTGATCTCCAGGGCTTCATCGAGTGCGGCTTTTGCTTCTGCAGGTTCAGTGCGCATCAGCATCTGCGCCCGGAAACCCAGGGAGTTGGAAAGAAAGGTCAGGGTTTCGGTTTCCCTTCCGTAACGGATGGCAAGTTCAATAAAATGACGGGCAGAATCCTGCTTTCCAAGGCGGAAATATGCGAGTGCGGTATTGGAATAAAGACAATTGTATTTGCGAAGTGCAAGATGGTTGCTGTAATTGAGCCCGAGTGCTTTTTGCAGCCAGTAAAGGGCTTCACTATTCTTACCCAGTTCCAGGTAAGACCATCCAATACTGTTCATTGACATGACAAGGCAAAGTGTGTCCCTGTATTTTTCACACTCCTCCATGCGCTGCAGGTTCACATCAATATTGTCCATTCTTCTGAAGCCCCTGTCAAGCACCCGGCCTTTGAGCATCAGCAACCTGCTTATAAATTCAGATTTACCGGACCGCTCATATTTTTTCAGGAGGGTATTCACAATGGAAAGCGCGGTGTCGATCCGCTGGTCCCTGGCCAGCAGGAAACTTTGTTCTGCACTGGCGAGGTCTTTATAATAGGGATTGTCCAACAAAGCTGCAACTTTCACAGCTAGTGAAACATAATGCCGGTAGGCCTCTGTGCCCAAAGACTGGTTTTCCTCGCAAAGGCGGAAAACCAATTGCAAACGTTCTTCATTTCCCTGCGCTTTTTGCAATTCTTTCTCCAGTTTTTCAATGGTAGCTGTTTGTGCCGACAGGGACA
>CBDUBK010000352.1:0-3691 GCA_965365375.1 uncultured bacterium
TATTTCGGTGAAAATGCAGAAACCCTGAAAAGCATCACATCAGAGGAAGAATCACTGGTACTTTCTTTCATCAGTAAGGACATGCCTTATCAGGTTCCTGCCGGATACTTTGCAAACTTCCCGGAAATAATGCTGGAAAAACTTGCAAAGAAAGAAGCAAAGGTGATTCCTGTAATGAGGAGGAAATGGATGCGCATGGCCGTTGCGGCAAGCATTACCGCTATCATGGCCATCTCAGGTTTTCTTTATTTCAACAACAGGAATGAGATTTCACCTGCAGGAACAGAAATCGTATCAAATGAATTAAAAAAGGTGAGTTCCGAAGAACTCGATGCCTTTATAAAAAGTACAACCGGTGGCAACCAGCCTTCCGCTTCAGATAATGTAACGGCTTCCGAAGATGCCAATGCCTTGCTGAATGATGTTTCCGATAAGGAACTCGAAGCATTTCTTTCCGGTGTTCCGGTAGAAGAACTGCCTGCTTCGGATGAAAGCCTGGACCTCCTGTACAATTAAACTAATAATGAAAAGAATTATTTACATATTATTTTTTGCCCTTGCATTGAGTCCTGTTGGTTTCGCACAGGACGTGGAAGATGACCCGGGAGGCAAACTCCGCGAGAAGATGGTGGAGTATATCCAGAAGAAACTTTCATTGTCCCGCACCGAAGCTGAAAAGTTTCAGCCGGTGTTCCTTGACTACCTGCGCCAGATGCGCAGCACCCGCCAGGAATTCAGGGGTGACCAGATCTTGCTCAAGAAAAAAGTTGCTGACCTGAGGGTCCGCACCCGCGACCAGTTGAAGCCAATCATTGGAGAACAGCGTAGTAATGAAGTATTTACGCATGAGCAGGAGTTCATCCGGATGGCTATACAGGAGCAAAAAGAACGTATACAGAACCGTAAGGAAGGCCGTGCTAACAAAAAAACCAGAATGTTGCAATAAAGTCGTTTTTCGACTATATTTGGCACTGGTGTTTTTCATAGGTTAGCAACGGCCGGCTCTTTTTAGGGCGGGCCTTTCCTTTAAAAAAATAATTTTTTCAGACTTCCCTATCCGGGTTCGTGAGTCGTCAGTCGTGAGTCGTGAGGGCCTGTCCACCGGATTCGTCAGGGGAACAATACTACTTCCTGTTCTCCATTAATTTTTTCACATAGGCGATCTGTCCGATATGGTAGATATCATGCTGCACAATCCCATTCAGCAGATGCCTGAAATCATATTTCCGGTCGCGGACCTTTTGTGTGAGTTTTGATTCAGGGAATTGTTCAACAAGTGTTGTTAGTTCATCCTGCAGTTCTTCAAATTCCTTCAACCCTTTTTTCCAGAGTGTGCGGTCACTATGATCCAGTACTCTCCAGTCGTCGGCTTCAAATTGGGCAACCGTTTTACCTTCCTCTTCTTTCAGCCTGCTGATGGTAAAAGCCTTCCAGGTATTCATATGCCATAATAATTCCAGGATGGAATGTTGATTGGAAGGTTTTTCAAAAACAAGATGCTCCTCAATTTCAAAAAGAAGTTCCTTCACACTTCTGCCAAACCAGGGATCACCGTCCCAGGTCTCCTTGAGTTGTTTGATAATATTTTCCATTAGCATTGTTGTTTGCAAGCCATAGGCCAATGGCCATTAGCTATTGGCTATTTGCTCAAATACATACTCCTGTCCTTATACAGCTGCCTGAAATACGGATCTCGCAGGTCTTTGATAAACCGGATGGCCTCACCAGTACTCTTCATCTCTGGTCCGAGTTCCTTGCTCACTCCCGGGAATTTATTGAAAGAGAACACAGGTTCCTTGATGGCAAATCCTTTCAGCTTTTTTTCATAAGTAAAATCTGTTAGTTTATTTGCACCGATCATCACCTTGGTGGCGATATTCAGATAAGGAATACCATAGGCCTTTGCTATGAATGGCGTGGTGCGCGAAGCTCTTGGATTGGCTTCGATCACATAAACTTTCCCATCCTTGATGGCAAACTGGATATTGATCAGTCCTTTGATATTTAGGGCCCTTGCGATCTTTTCGGCATAATGTTCCATGGTAGTTACCACAAGTGGGGTGAGGTTAAAAGCCGGCAATACGGCATTGCTGTCACCACTGTGAATACCTGCTGGTTCAATATGTTCCATCACACCCATCACGTGAAAATTCTCTCCGTCAAAAATGGCATCAATCTCGGCTTCCTGGCAACGGTCAAGGAAATGGTCGATCAGGATCTTATTATCAGGAATATGTTTCAATAAACTGATCACTGCTTTTTCCAGTTCATCATCATTGATCACAATGCGCATGCGCTGGCCGCCGAGTACATAACTCGGACGAACAAGCACAGGGTATCCAACCTGCTGCGCTACTTCCACTGCTTCATCAACAGTGAAAGCAGTGCCATAATCCGGGTAAGGAATTCCAAGTTCTTTCAGCATATCACTGAAACGTCCGCGGTCTTCAGCGATATCCATATTATCATATGAAGTACCAATGATCTTAATCCCTTTTTTATGAAGCCGCTCGGAAAGTTTTAATGCAGTCTGTCCTCCAAGCTGCACAATCACACCTTCCGGTTTTTCATGCTCAATGATCTCCCAGAGATGTTCCCAGAATACTGGCTCGAAATAAAGTTTGTCTGCCATGTCAAAATCTGTTGACACAGTTTCGGGATTACAGTTGATCATGATGGATTCATAGCCGCATTCCTTGATGGCCAGAAGCCCGTGCACACAGCAATAATCGAATTCGATGCCCTGCCCGATGCGGTTTGGTCCGCTGCCAAGTACAATGATCTTTTTCTTATCACTTACCTTGCTTTCATTGGAATGTCCTTCTTCGAAAGTGGAATAGAAATAAGGTGTTTTGGCTTCAAACTCCGCGCTGCAGGTATCCACCATTTTATAAACCCTGGTAATGCCCGCGCCCTTTCTTTTTTCATATACTTCCTCTTCACTGCCATCGGTGATGATCCTCGCGATCTGTTCATCACTGAAACCATGCACTTTGGCTTTCTTCAGCAAATCGAGTGGCAGGTCTTCCAGCCAGTAGTTGCCTAATTCTTTCTCGATATTGCAGATCTTCTGAATTTCGTAGAGGAACCACCTGTCGATACCCGTGGCCTTTGCAATGGTATTCACGCTGATGCCCAGCATCAAAGCATCCTTGATCCTGAAGATGCGGTCCCATTTCGGGATCTTGATATACTCCAGCAGCTCTTCGGATTTCATCCCGCTCTTTCCATAATAACCGAGTCCCACCGCGTTGTTCTCAAGGCTCTGGCAGGCTTTCTGGATGGCTTCCGTAAAACTTCTTCCAATTGACATCACTTCACCCACGCTCTTCATCTGCAGGCCAAGTGTATCGTTGGCTCCTTTGAATTTGTCGAAATTCCATCTCGGGATCTTTACGATCACATAATCCAGCGCCGGTTCAAAATATGCGGAAGTGGTTTTGGTGATCTGGTTTTCCAGTTCATCAAGTGTATAACCGATGGCCAGTTTGGCCGCGATCTTGGCAATGGGATAGCCGGTTGCCTTGGAAGCAAGTGCGGAAGAACGGCTCACACGCGGATTGATCTCAATCGCAATGATCTCCTCATTTTCCGGGTTCAATGCAAACTGCACATTACATCCTCCTGCAAAATTGCCCAGGTCACGCATGATCTTAATGGCGGTATTGCGCATCAGCTGGAACGCAGTATC
>CBDUBK010000353.1:0-3681 GCA_965365375.1 uncultured bacterium
GCAGCGAAACAGGCATAGTCCAATGGCAATGCCAGTGGCTGTCCATGAAAATTCCCGCCACTGATGGTATCATCAGCACCAAGTACAACCGGGTTATCTGTAACGGAATTAAGTTCTGTTTCGGTAAGATCTTTCAAATGTTTCCAGGCATTGCGTGATGCACCATGCACCTGGGGCATACATCTCAGGGAATAAGGATCCTGTACCCTGCCGCAATCCACATGGCTTTGCATGATCTCGGAATCTTCCAGGATATTCCTGAGCCTTTGCGCTACAAGAAGATTACCCTCGAAAGGCCTGAGTTGATGCAGCCTTTCATCAAAAGGAGCTTTTGTACCGGTGAGTGCCTCAAGACTCATGGCGCCAATGATATCTGCGGCTTCGAGACAGTAATGAAAACGGTTCACCGCTTCCACCGCGTAGGATAGAATAAACTGGGTACCGTTGATCAGCGCCAGTCCTTCTTTGGGTCCGAGTGGGATAGGCTTCAATCCAAATTCATTCAATACTTCCTGTGTCTTATAACGGTTGCCTTTGTGAAAGACCTCACCAAGACCAATCAGTGGAAGAAATAAATGAGCCAGTGGTGCAAGGTCGCCCGAAGCTCCCACACTACCCTTTTCTGGAACCACAGGTATTACACCGTTATCTATGTGCCATATGATTCTTTCTACTGTGCCCAGTTGCACACCGGAATATCCCTGTGCCAGTGACTGCACTTTTGTGATCATCATCAGCTTCGCGATATGGAGCGGAACAGGATTGCCCACACCAACGCTATGACTTTGAAGGATCTTATATTGAAGTGTGGCTGTATCTTCTTCATTGATACGTGTATTGGCCAGGATACCAAAGCCTGTAGTAACCCCATAAACGGTTTTACCTGCATCAGCCATCTGTTGCACATGTTGCTGGCTTAACAGGATCTTTTCTTTTACAGCTTCATTAAGAACGCCTTTAAGCCGGCCTTCAGCCAGAGATATGGCGGTTTGAACTGTCAGTTTATCGCTTCCGTAGAAAAATAGTGAGCTCATAATTGGGAGTCGAAAATAACTTTTATCTTAGACCTGCAAGCTATTTCAATATTCGAACTCATGGAAAACCTCTTTATCTTTTTAGCTACATCTTTTGCTATACGCCGCCTTTCCGCGCCGCGTAAATTCAAAAACTGCAGGATCGGTGATACCGGTTGTTCAGCACTGCTTTTCGCCGGGGACGAAGGTCTCAATTCCACGCAGACTCGTAATGGTGATGATCTTTATTTTCATGAATACACAGAAAATAAAGTGACCTATGGTTTGATCTGCATCCGCCTGAACAAATCTTATGAACTGGACGCAGCAAGAGAATTGCTGTCTGTTTACCTGCGCAAATTAAAAGCTCCTTTTCATGTAGCACACAACACGGGAATTTCTGCTGATGAGGACTGGAACCAGGATCATTCAGCCAGCCTGCTGGACTACTGGCAGGACAAACGCCGCCTCGACTGGAAGGTGAAGGGTTATACAGATGGACGTCACATGGCTGTTTTGTATGTAAAAAATATTGGCCATACTGATGTTAACAAGCAGGATCTGTTTTTAGATAGTTTTCATTTCGGGGTATAGTTTGTTTCACGCAAAGACACAAAAGCGCTAAGGCGCTAAGAATATATAAAGAAATCAGCTTGCGATTGCAATAGCTCAACTAAACACAGCCACTACTTATCGTCTTACAGCTTCGGCAGCCGTCCCGCGTGCCACTGACTGCGTGTCGCTTACCGCGTTTCGCTGACCGCGTGTCGTTGAAGCTTTAGCGGAGGTTTCTCTTCCCGCATTCCATGCTAAGGCCTTTATTTATTGTACTGGTCTGAATTTTTCAGGCCGATTCCTTTATCTTTGCCGCCTCAGAAAATTGGTTGAAAAACTGGTTTTCCCGGTCCGGTAGCTCAGCTGAATAGAGCAACTGCCTTCTAAGCAGTAGGTCACTGGTTTGAATCCAGTCCGGATCACAGAACCTCTTCAGATTGAAGAGGTTTTTTATTTCTCATATTGGAGACCGGGATGATGGCATTTAGCTATTGGCCATTGGCCATCAGCATTTACTTCACCATATACGCCACCACGGTCTTGGCATTAAAAGTCGGCACATACATGATCCGCTTCTTTGGATCATATCCAATATCGGCCGTATTCTTTTTCTCGGCCATAGTATCCAAAATAATATCCACCTTTCCATTCGCATGAACATAATATACCTGCCCGCCCCAGGTCGTCACCAGGTAATCACCATTGCCAATGGGTTCAATACCATCACCACCCTGGGGCAATTCAGCGATCCTGGTTTTTTGTTTCTGTGCATTTACAGATATAAAAGATTTGCCGGCTGCTATCAAAAGTTCATCACCTACTGCTTTCAATCCATTGACCCCCGTGAGACTGTCAAGGTATAAAACAGGCTGCTCATTTTCTATCCTCCAGACCTTCCCGGATTTTGAATCGGAAACATAAATGATACCCTTGCTGTTGATGGTAACATCATTTAACCCGGTAGCACCGGGTATGGATATTTTTTTATGAATGATCCCTTTATTAGCATTGATGACCACCAGCTCCGAAAGATCAGCAACATATAACCACTTTCCTTTCAGGCCCATACCTTTCGGTGCATTCAGGCCTGTGATCCAGGCTCCATTGAACTTGTCTCCTTTTTCATTCAAAACTCCTACCCCTCCTTTACCGTCTGCTTCCCAGGGAGCTCCATCAATCAGGCTCACATATATTTTTTTCTTTCCTGCTGGTAAAACAGATTCAGGTATTGCGATCACCGCATCCGTTTCCCATAATTTTTCCAGTTTGTTTTCCTGTGCATACAAGCCAAGTGTAATACAGGTGGCCAGGCTGAAAAATATTTTTTTCATTTGCTGGTGTATTATTTAATATTTGAAAATTTTACCGTTCACCATTACCTGCTGGGTCTTTTCATCAAACACGGATTTTCCTCCCGTTCGCACCGCTGCATTGGTCATGATGCAGGCAATCGAATGATTATAGCCAGCTTCTACCGGGGCATTAGGCTGCTTCCTGCTGCGCACACATTCCATCCAGTTGCGCATATGCGCACTCGTTAGCGGATCACCACCGGTATTGGCAGAGGCAACAACTTTTACATCTTCCGATACCAGGTCCATCTCAGGAAGCAGGTTGGGTTGCATTTTCATGGCATCCGCATGATTTTTTTCAAGTCCGCCTTTTGGTGAAACCTTATTGGTGATCAGGTTCAATTCGCCACCATTGGAATAATATAATTCCGAAGGTCTTTCCTCACCATTGTGCATCCTGGAAAGGAAAACCACCTGGAAACCTTCATCCTTTTTTGATGGCGGCCCATAATCAAATACGGCAGTCATGGTATCCCAGTTGGTCCTGCCATCTTTCCACATATAAATTCCACCATTGGCCGTAACACTTCTCGGGTGCTGCAGCCCGGAGAACCAATGCACGGTATCTATCTGGTGCGACATCCATTGTCCGGGCATACCCGAGGAATAAGGCCAGAATAAGCGATACTCCAAAAATTTTCTTGGATCCCATTGCACCATGGGACGGTTCATCAAATATCTTTTCCAGTCAACGTCTGACTCTTTCGCCTGGGCTACCAGGGAAGGCCTGCGCCAGCGGCCTGGCTGGTTCACATTCCAGG
>CBDUBK010000354.1:0-3669 GCA_965365375.1 uncultured bacterium
GTTCAATATTTTTGAATTGGGATGTGTGCACTACATCCCAATTTTTTTTGTTGTGCTTCAGCAGGCTGATTCCTTCAGCAATCCAGCATTCCCTGAATTTTTTTGATTCGAACCAGGGCCAGGCTTCATGAAAATCTTTCTTATGCAGATCCCTGGTGGCAATAGTGATGTGCGGATGAAAGGGACGGCTGTCAGTTTTCAATTTGTATTGCTGGTTGATGACAAAGAATGCATCCATTTTTTCCTTTACCCGGTTCAACTGCGGAGAAGGAGCTGTTGCAATAAAAATGGTCCTGGGTACAAAAGAAGAAAAATCACTGGTACAGATCCCGAATGGTTCCATCCCTGCAGCCAGCAGGTCAAGATCTTTTTCAAGGCCAGACTGGTGAAGGGGATCCATCCATGCAGGTGGCAGAAGGGTGATATGCGCGGGTGATTTCAGGCCGACTGTGCACCCATATTTTTCCTGCATCCTCTTTTTGAATGCCAGCACTTTTTCATTGAGAGCTGCAGGTAAAACAATAGCGATAAAATACATTTCCATTTTGACCGCGTTGATTCCATGAAATTAAAGGCTCCAGGCACCTTTAAAAAAAATCCCTGCATGAAAGCAGGGATTCCTAGTTGGTTTGGTTTATCGGTCTCAATCATTATCTATATTAAAATCATCACTGTCCTTTGTGATGGTGAAATCTTTTTTCTTCTCCAGGAATGACTGGTATTTACTGGTAACTGAAGCCGGTTGTTTCTGGCCATTGATGGTAAGTTCCTTGTTTTTATAAATGATTGTATAAGGCTGGTCTTTTTTGATCAGTCCATCTTTTTCAAGTCCATCAATAAAACCTTTGTAAGCAAGCATTTCTTCTTTTGCTTTTTCCATGCTTTCACGGGCTTCTTTCATGGAAGCCTCGATCTTAGGTCCCATGTTTTTCATTTCTTCTTCGATTTTTTTGAAATCAATCTCTTTAACCCGCTGCATTTCTGCCTTCATCTTTTCAAAATCAACAGAGGCCATTACCTGTGCCTGGATCTTGGCCGCATCCACCTCTTTGAGCGCCAGTTCAACCTGGGCTTTCATTTTTTCACCATCTACCTTGCCCAGTGATTCCTGCAGTTCTTTTTTGATTTTTTCAAAGTCCACATCAGCCATGGATTTCTGCACCTGTGCCTGGATTTTTGCAGCATCTACTTCTTTGAGGGCCGCATCAATTTCAGCCCTGATTTTGTCGGCATCGAACTCTTTGAGGGATGCTTTCATTTCAGTTTCCCATTTTTTTTCACCAAGGGTTTTTTCAAGCTCTATGCGGGCCTTTTCCAGTTCAGCGATGGCTTCATCTATATCCTTTATTTTTCTTTGGGGAGTGGTGTCTATTGAAGGTTGATTTTGATTACTGTTGCCCGGATTTGTTTGCCATGCAGCGGCAGTAACCACGAGGGCCAGGGCAACTATGGCCAGGGGCAGGGTTCTGAGCCAGGATTTCTTTGTCATGTTGTTGGTTTTTTATTGTATAACGAAATTGTTCGTACCAAATGTACGACTGTTTTCGTAAAACAATACCGGGTGGTGTATTTTTTTATTTATTTAACAATGGATCAGGTAAAATAAATGTGCACGCATAGAACCAGGTAATTCTTTCGTGCACATTTTTTATAGTCGGGAAGGCGGACGGCTGACGTAGCGGGAAGGTAACCTTCGCTAAAGCTTCGGCTACCAAGGACGGTAAGTAGTGGCTTAAAGAATGAGCTTCTTCATTTACTCTTATTAAGCTTGCATACTGCCAATAGCCAATGGCTAATAGCTATTGGCCCTTTTTGAACGCCCACTTCAGCATTTCCTTCCAGCTTGGTTTTTTTCCATACATGAGAATCCCGGTACGGTAGATCTTTCCGGCAAACCAGGTTGTGGCAATGAAGCCAATGATCAGCAGTCCCATAGAAAGTGCCAGCTCCCAGTAAGGAACTGTACCCGGAACACCAAAAGGTATGCGTCCCATCATCACGATAGGTGAGCTGAATGGAATGATGCTGCCCCAGAAGGCCACATCACCCGTTGGATCTGCCATGGCAGCCGTCATGATCGCGATGGAAAAGATCACCAGCATGGTCACAGGAAAAGAAAGGGATTGTGCTTCTCTCATATCTTCATTTACCGCACTGCCGATAGCCGCATACAGCGAAGAATAAAAAAAGAAACCTCCCATCAGGTAAAAAGCAAAACAGAAAATGATCAGGGGCAGGTCAATGCTCTTGAATACATTCTGCACATTACCAACCACGCCCGACATCATATCATTACTGTTACCCGTAGCCGAAGTGATATTATAAATGATGAAGATGAAAAGGATCCATAAAAAGAACTGGGTAAGCGCTACCAGGCTGATACCAATGATCTTTCCCAGCATCAGCTGGAAGGGCCTGATGGAGGAAACCATTACTTCAGCGATCCTGTTGGTCTTTTCTTCCATTACACCCATCATCACCTGGCCGCCGTAGATCAACAGGATAAAATAGATCAGGAAACCACAGAGATATCCTATCACATTGGCTACTTCGGCATTGGAATTCCGGTCCTTTTCATTCACTGCCTGCACCGTGATCTTACTCTGGTCCATGATCATACGCTGGTTATCATCAATACCCAGCTTTGATGATTTTACACGGGTCCACATATAATTCAGCTTGCTCTGTACACCCATTACTGAAGTTATACCATGAGTTTTTTCTGAGCGCAGGGGCACTCCCTGCATGCCTTTTTCCCAGGTGGTGGGAGGCAGCACCATATAACCATCATAACCCATATCAGTATAATGATTTATCACACTGTCGGCATTCATGGTAATGTATTCGAGATAGGAGGAGCTGTCCTGCATATTGGCTTCATTCACCAGGGCTTTATTGAAAAAACCGGATGAATCAATCAGGGCTACACGCAGGTCTTTTTTTCCTTTGGCGGCAATATAACCTGTGCCGAAGATCAGCAGTAAATAGAGTAGGGGAAAGAGGATGGTAGATATAATAAAGGTCTTTTTCCTTACCCGTGTAAGAAATTCTCTTTTGATGACCAGCAGGGTTTTGTTCATATAAAAAGTTTAAGCAGTTGTTTTTTGAAATTGTCTTGCAGCTGGGGTTCCTTCCACCAGTTCAATGAAAATATCATTGAGCGAAGGCAGCATTTCATTGAAAGCATGGATGCCTGCATCTGACTGGATGAAAAATTTGAGGATATCATTGGGTGTATGCCCTTCCCTGATCTTTACGATCATGGAATAATCCTCATTCTGTTTTACAATTTCGAAAGCATCATTGTTCGTGGTGGGTGGCATGGAATCAAAACCGATCCTGAAAAGATTGTGTTTGAAATCCTGCTTGATATTTTTTACGGTGCCGTCAAGGATCTTCTTGCCTTTATTCACCAGTACAATATGATCACAGATCTCTTCCACCTGTTCCATTCGGTGGGTACTGAAAATGACTGTAGCACCTTTTCTTGCCAGGTTGAAAATTTCGTCCTTGATCACATTGCTGTTTACCGGGTCCAGGCCGCTAAAAGGTTCATCGAGGATGATCAGCCTGGGATTATGCAAAACCGTTGTTACGAATTGCAGCTTCTGCGACATACCCTTGGACAGGTCTTCCTCCTTGGGGGCCGGCAACCTTGGGGTCAGGAAG
>CBDUBK010000355.1:0-3666 GCA_965365375.1 uncultured bacterium
AAGTAAAGAAAAAATGCTGTAAGCAAAGCATGTTTCCGTTTTCTTTCTTTCAGCATCCTGTAATAAAAAAGAAAAACAAAGGGAAGGAATGAAGCCGCGCTGATCCAGTTGAGGAATTGTGCGGAATCACAATTATAGCCACATAGCATGAATGCGGATCCGGCAAATAAGGCAGAGCGCTGGTCGCCGGTAAAATACCTGGACAGGAAAAACATACCCACACCACTGGTCCAGATATAAAATAAGGTTTCAAACTGGAGGGTTCTTAATGTATAAGGTCCCGGTAACGATAATAATTGTACAAAAGGATTCCATACACCCGACTGCATATCACCATGTAGCGGATATCCCAGGTTAAAATAGGGTGACCAGCCGGGGAAATATCCTGCACTGATCGCGGAACTGACCTGGTAACGGACCGGGAGAAAATAATTGAGCGCGTCGTTTTTAAGACTGAACAATCCAAATGTCAGCGGCCAGTAGGCCAGCAGGCAGGCAAGAAGCAGCACTGCCAGGCAGGTAAGGGTTGATCGGTTTGTATAGGGTTCCCTGTTAAGCAATCATTTATATTTTCTCATCAGTAAAAAAATATCCTTCATCACAGCAGGAAAGGACCAGATTCCCAATTTGGAACCCTGCATGTTCACCCATTGTTTCAAAGGGATTTCCATTGCTTTATATTCTTTATGATTTTTCCTGATACGTAACAGGATCTCGACATCAAAAAACCATCTTGTAAAAAAATTTTCCTGTACGACGGGTTGAATAAGTGCAGGCCTGAAAGCTTTGGCCCCGCATTGTGTATCATAAACTCCCAGGTGGAAGGATGCATCAATGATGGTGGCGAGTGCCCGGCCCGTAATGTGCCGGAAAAAGGAACGTTCAATGCGGGTGTCAATTTTTTTGATCCTTGAACCGATAACCACATCCAGGTTTTTTAGTTCCGCTTCATTTACCAGCTCTGCAAAATTCTCCAGGCTTACAGAAAGATCCGCATCCAGGTATCCTATATAATCAGTTTTATTTTTCAACCCTGCCAGTAATCCTTGCCGCACGGCTTCAGCCTTACCTGTATTGTTGGGAAGATGAAGAACAGAGGCGTTTGAAATACCGGCATTGATATTTTCCAGCAGGGATTGGGTCCGGTCCGTGCTGCCGTCATTCACAAAAATGAAATGCACATGGGCATGCAATCGTGAAAATTCAATGAAAGCCGGTGCATTCAGGCGGCCGGCTTCATTATAACAGGGTATTATGATGGTAAGGGATTGCATAAGCAGTAACAACTAAGACCAGGAAGCCTGATGCCCAGCTTCGAAAGATACCAAGAGATTTTAAAATCAGTCCAAAGTATTGACCTCACAAGGCCTGTAGTAAATGCGCCGCCATTCCAGTCATGCAGGGCATGTTTACTACCCAGGCGAAAGTATTTCTGAACAAGGCGCGGCAGCAACAGGGACATGAAAAAATATCCAGCCTGTTTTACTTCCAGTCCGGCAGACCTGCATTCTACTTCCAGGGATTTGATATTATACCGCCTGTAATGTCCAAGGAAAACATCGTGATCTGTAAACAAAGACTGGTAAGCAGGAACGGTTATAAAAAAAATTGTGGAAGCAGAAACGCCGGGCAGATTCCTGATGGATGCCAGTAAATTTCCCTGTTGTTCCACATGTTCCAGCACATCCATGAGTAAAACAAGATCAATCCTTTTTTCATTCACGCCATCCAGCTTTCTTTTGAATGTCGGCCCCGGTTTTTTTTCATGCTGAAGAAATTCTTCGGTGTAATTACTGTCAACAGCAATGACGCTTCCTTTATACTCTTTGAAAATTTCAGTGGCTACAAAAGCATCGCCACTGCCTACATCCAGTATATACCCGGTATTGATGTTGTTTTTCCTGATCAGATATTTCAGGATATCCAGCCTTGCCAGTTCCCAGGGATGCCTGTGGAAGTTACCGGGTTGAACCTTCTTTAATTCTACCAGGTCCATCAGGCTGTCTGATTTTGGGTTTCAACGGATCTGATGTAGTCCTCGAAATGGATCGCAGGTATGAGCTTCCGCTGTCCCTGGGAAGAAAGAAAAAGGAAAATCGTAAACAGGGAAAGTAAAAAACTTTGCAAAAGCACAATCAGCATGGACGAAAAAGCAGTGGTTGCCCAGCCGGGAATAGCCTGGTCCGTAAATACACGGATATAACTCACCACCAGGATGGCAAGCACTGATATGCCAATCATGACGAGCGAAAAAATAAGCAGGCGGCTGGCGATCACCTCAATAAAGACACTGATGGCAGCCATCCCATGCAAAAGCAGGGCATTAAAATTCATACTGGATTCTCCATAGAGCCGCTTTGCCCTGTCAGCTACGATCTCACGGTAGGGGATACCTGATTTTATGAGTGCACCACCCAGGTGGTTCCAGATCTCGCTATGGTGGATCATTTTTGATACTTCAGCTGCAGGCAGGAGCATAAAGTTGCCAAATGAAATTTCTTTGCCAGTAAGGAGGCGGAACAAAAGGCGGTAGACCAGGTAAAAAAAACGGAATGGCCTGCGTTCACTTCTTTTTCCTCTTTTAGCGACGACCACCTGCCTGTGTTTTTCGAAATTTCCGATGAGTGCCGGCAGGTGGGAGGGATCATCTTCTCCATCACAATCCATCACGACCATGGCATCATATTCAAGGTTTTTGCTGGCCCAGGCCATTCCCACAGCAATGGCCTTCTGGTGTCCTTTATTAATGTGAAGATTGATGGTGGTGAGAGGAATTGGAGTTTCCAGTTTCAATTTCCCGGGAGTACCATCGTTCACAACAAGAAGGGAAAATTGATAAGGCAATCCTGTAGTAACCCTTACCAGTTCCCTGGAGAAAGCTTCAAATGCCGCTGCATCTTTATAAAGCGGGGTTAATACAAGAATATGTGATGCTTTTTGGTTCAATGTGTAAATCTTTTCTTCAGTCTCAGGAAAGGGCTTTCAAAATAATAATAACTCACAACACTCAATGCAATGGCTGCAAGAGTAGGAACAATTGATGAAACCAATGTACTGTACTGGTCAAAATTGTTTTGCCACCAGTTGGCAACAGGGAGCCTTGCGGCAAGATATACAGGCCAGTGAAATACATACAGGCCAAAAGAGATCTTACCAAAAAATTTCAGGAAACCGTTATCAAAGATTTTTGCCACCAGGTTATCCCTGGCAACCGAAGCTTCATGCACAAGTAATCCAAAAAGCATGGCGAATGTGGTATAACCAACAAGTGGGAGGTAAGGAAAAGTGAAATGATAATAGCGGTTGATAAAATCGAACATGAAATTGAGTCCTGCGAAACCAATTACGATCCAGAAAGTGGTTTTGCTCAAAAGCTGCCTGTTGAATCTTTGCACAAGCGCTACCATACTACCGATGCAGATACCGTCGATCCTTGTAAAAGTGTAAAGATTAAAATAAGAAACATCTACCTGGTTCACCCATATGTATAAACGCAGGAAAAGCACAAGGGTGAGCAGGATTATCAGGAAATACAATAAGGTTTTTGCTTTTTTGAGCAGCAGGATAATGAAGGGCCACACCAGGTAAAACTGTTCTTCTACAGCAAGTGACCAGTAGTGGTTTAGTATGCCCATACCGGGAGGTGGTATATAAATGAATAGCCAG
>CBDUBK010000356.1:0-3663 GCA_965365375.1 uncultured bacterium
CCTTTTATACCCATTGCCTTGCGCCTGTTTGGATTTTTTTTCTTCCACCAGGTGCAGGAAAAGTGATACTTCATCAAGAATGCGCTGGTAAGACTGCGCAGTTTTGATCACTATGGAATCGGCATACTGCCGGATGCGCATTTCTTCATTTTTGGAAAGGCTTTTACCAGTGAAAATAATGATGGGCAATTGTTCCATGCCCGGCATTTTTTTAATGCCCTCCAGCGTTTCATAGGCATGTGCATCAGGAATGCCCATATCGAGTATCACACAATCCACTTCATTCTGGTTGAGCATGGATACTCCTTTATCCACCGAATGGGAGATCTCGGTATTCACCTGGAAACTTTCCAGGAAATAGGCAAGGGCTTTTGCATGTTTGGGATTCTCTTCAACAATCAGCACTTTTTTGGATTCTTTGGAAAGCACGTGTTCAATTTTTTTGAACACTTCCTGCATCTGTTCAAATGCAACAGGTTTGTTGATAAAGTCAACCGCTCCTTTCAGCCGGCTTTCCTTACGGGCCTCGATAGATGACATCATGTGCACGGGTATATGCCTGATGGATGGATCTGATTTGATCTCTTCCATCACTTCCCAGCCGTCTTTTACGGGCAGCATGATATCCAATAAAATTCCTGCAGGCCTGAATTGTTTGGCCAGGGTGATGCCTTCATCACCACGTACTGCTACCAGTCCCTTATAACCTTTTGAATGGGTATACTCCAGCAAGGCTTTTGCGAATGCAGTATCATCTTCTATTACAAGGATGACCTTATCCCCGGGCTGAATGATCTTCCTGTCATCGGGCACTTCCTGAGGTATTTCTTCGGATCGGTAATATTTAGGCGGAAGTGCAGGAGCTGCCGTTTCTTCAGGGATCGCCTGGGTAATGATTTCCTCTGGTTTTTCCCGGGCAGATTTTTTAGACACCGGAATATCAATACGGAAACTGCTTCCTTTACCCGCTTCACTTTCAACAGAAATCTGTCCTCCCAGTAGACGCGTGAGTTCCCGGCTGATGGAAAGGCCAAGTCCCGTTCCTCCATACTTCCGCCTGGTTGAACCATCTTCCTGCTGGAAGGCCTCGAAGATCAATGCCTGCTTTTCCCGGGCGATACCAATGCCGGTATCTTTTACGATGAAACTAATAAAATCGGGTTTTTGATCATGCGGTTTGAGCTGCATCTGCACAGATCCTTTCGATGTAAATTTCAGTGCATTGGAAAGCAGGTTTTTCAGAACCTGTTCCAGGCGCATTTTATCTGTTTCAATTTGTGAGGGTAATTGTGCATCCGTTTGGATCACCAGTTCCAGTCCCTTCTCTTTGGCCATGGGTTGAAACAGTGAATTCATATCGGTTACAATTTCCTGCAGCAATACAGGATGGTATTCCAGCTCCATTTTCCCTGCTTCTATCTTGGAAAGATCAAGGATCTCATCAATCAGTGAGAGCAGGGCCTGGCCTGAGCCCTGGATCACCCTGGCATATTCAACCTGGTCGCTGTTCAGGTTCTTTTCATTATTCTCAGATAATAATCTTGATAATAATAAAACTGAATTCAGCGGTGTACGGAGTTCGTGCGACATGTTGGCCAGGAACTCGGATTTATACCGGGTGCTTAAAGCCAGTTCTTCTGCCTTCTGCTGGATCTGGAGGTTCTGCTCCACGATCATTTGATTCCGTTCTTCGAGTAGCCTTGACCGTTCCTCCATCTCCTGGTTGGCCTGCATCAGTTCTTCCTGCTGTACTTTCAGTTCTTCCTCGGAAGCCTGGAGTTTTTCGGTCTGTGCTTCCAGTTCCGCATTGATGTTTTCCAGCTCGCTGTGCTGGGCCTGCAGTTCCTCTGCCTGTGCCTGTGTCTGTTCAAATAATTCCTGCAGCCTTTGCCTGCTTTTTGATGTTTGCAGTGCAATGGCTATGGCAGGTGTAACCTGAGAGATAAACGAGAGTACCCGCGGGTCGAAGGTATCCAACGAACCGATTTCCATCACACCTTCAATAATGCCATCATGTACCAGTGGAATCACCAAAACATTCCTGGGTACTGCTTTGCCGGTTGCAGTTTTGATCTTGATAAAATCATCAGGGATATTTTTCAGGTGCATCAGTTTTTTCTGTTGTGCAGCCTGTCCCAGTAAAGTCTCACCAAACATGATCTTGGCTGGGAGATTGTGGTCATTTTCTATAGCATAAGTACCTTTCAGTTCAAGGTGCTGTCCTGAAGCTATATACAACAATCCTACTTCACCCCCGATATACTCAATGAAACTGGTGAGTGCATCTGCCGAAAGCCGCCCGATCTCTTTTTCACCCCGCAGGCTTTCATTGATCTTTTCTATACCGGAATGGATCCATAGTTTTTCTTCATTTTCCCTGTTGAACAATTCAAGGTCCTGCTTCATTTTCACCACTGCATTTCCCAGGTCATCCTCATTGCTCCTGGGAACCACGTCCACATCAAACTGTCCGCTTCCAATGGCTTTGGCCGCGGAAGAAAGTGATTGATTATTCCTGTCGATTTCCAGTATGGAACCGGATAATTGACCTATTGCATCATTTGATTCTACTTCAATATCAATATCAGTTCCGCCTCTTGCGAGTCTCCTTGCTGCTGTTGTAAGCCGGGTTAATGCTTTGGTAATGGAAGTGATGGAGGCAACCATGATACCCAGTACGGCAACAAGACTTAATATCAAAAACAGGAGGCTGCGGTCGCGGACTTTTTTTTCTGTTTCGTATATCTGTGTAACGCCGTCACGTGTTTTTTGCAAAAGGCTCCTTTGCATTTTCCTGAGATCATCCACTGCATCGGCTGACACACTCCACCAGGATTCAGCATTGTAACTGCTGTCAATTGCATTGTTATGAACTACCTGGTCAATATAAGAAAGCGTAGGTTTTAGAGAGGATGAATCTACCAGGTTTTTCAAATCCACGATCGCGTTCATGGAAGCCTTCTGGAAGAATTCCATTTCATAACTCCTGTAAATATCATAAACCTGTTTTACACCGGCGATGGCTGGTGCTGCATCCTGGTCAGGGTGCATGGCCAGGTAAATATTTCCCCTGATGATCCCAAGGTAGGTGATCATTTCAGACAGGATTTTCTGACCGGCCAGTTCCCCCTTTACCGGTTCCAGGTAACTGGTGCTTCCCGCCGAGACAATATTCTGTGAGTTGATACGGAATAAAGCATTGGTATAATAATTCATCACCTGTGAAGGGCCCACTTTCTTATGGTCTACAGCTGCACGAAACTGGGCCAGACTGTCAAGGAAAGTATACTTGCGGATATTCCTTAACAGGGGATTTCTGTCCAGCCTTGTGAGAGTGCTGTCGGTACGGCTTCTTTGTATCAGCAGTTCTGTTCTGAACTGGTCGTTGATCACATAACCGAAACTGAATCTTCTTTCTCCCTGCAGGTCATCAGTGGCATTACTGATCGTTGCGGATTGTTCTATTCTTTGCAGGTAGGAATACAGGACGCCGATCTTTTCTGTTTTTTCACGGTAGATCTGGATGGCAAAAAAAAGCAGGAGCCCCAATGGTATGAGAGCCATCAGCATGAGTTTGGCAGTAAGAGGCAATCGTCTGAAAACTTTTTCCATATCTATGGTTTAGGGAAGCTGGGTAGCTGTAAAATGATTTTCTTCTTTTGC
>CBDUBK010000357.1:0-3633 GCA_965365375.1 uncultured bacterium
CGCGTTGGGAGAGAATGTAAAACGTTCAGGCGCTGCTGTTGGCAACAGTTCCAATAACATCCGTTATCCTGATACACGCATGGGTGTGGAGCAGGTACTGGTGGATGCATTCACCCGTGCAAAGGATTATAAAAAGGGATGGGCAGATTATAATGCGGCGAAAGATAAAAAAGGCCTGACACCTCCAAGAAGGGATCTTGAACTTGATGCCCTTGTGGAGATCATGGATAAAAAACGTTTTATTACCTGTCACTCCTATGTGCAGAGTGAGATCAACAGTGCCATGGAAGTTGCAGAGCGGATGGGTTATACGGTCAACACATTTACGCATATCCTTGAGGGTTATAAGGTGGCAGATAAAATGAAGGACCATGGTTCCAATGCTTCCACCTTCTCTGACTGGTGGGCTTATAAAATGGAAGTGCAGGATGCTATTCCTTATAACGCAGCCATCATGCACAAGATCGGTTTGAACGTAGCCATCAATTCAGATGATGCGGAAATGGCACGCAGGCTGAACCAGGAAGCTGCCAAGATCGTAAAATATGGTGGTGTGTCTGAAGAGGAAGCCCTGAAAATGGTGACCCTCAATCCTGCTAAAATGCTTCACGTGGCTGACCGTGTTGGCAGTCTCAAAGCCGGCAAGGATGGTGATGTGGTACTGTGGAGCGATCATCCCCTCAGCATTTACGCCAAACCTTTGTATACGATCGTTGATGGCATCATTTATTTCGACCGCGCCAAGGACGAACAATTACAAAAGCTGGTAGATAATGAAAGGAACCGCCTGGTGAAAAAAATGGTAGGTGAGAAGAGAAGCGGTGCACCCGTATCACCTGCTATACCCAGCTACCAGATCATGCATACCTGTTCAGATCATTTACACAGTCATGGTCTGCTGACCATAGACGCGGACGAAGTTGACAATCAATAAAACCCAGGATATGAAAAATATATTCTTCATTCTATTCATTTTTATTTTCAGTGCGGCTGTTGCCCAGGAAACAGTTTATCCTTCCGGTAAACAATCGCAGCCCGTTGCCGTAGTAGGCGCAACGGTGCATACCGGTACAGGCCAGGTGATCGAGAACGCAACTGTTTTAATGGTTGACGGCAAGATCACGGCTGTTGGTACCAATGTTACGATCCCTGCCAACGCACAGCGTATTGAAGCGGCAGGCAAACATGTTTACCCGGGACTGATCCTTGCTTCCAGCAATCTTGGTCTCGTGGAAATTGGTTCGGTGCGTGCAACCAGTGATGTAAGGGAGATTGGTGATATGAATCCGAATGTGCGTTCGATTGTGGCGTATAATACTGATTCAAAGATCATCAACACGCTTCGTTCCAATGGAATTTTAATGGCCAACATTGTACCTGAAGGAGGACTGCTGAGCGGTAGTTCTTCAGTGGTACAACTGGATGCCTGGAACTGGGAAGATGCCGCGGTAAAAACAGATCATGGTATTCACCTGAACATGCCCAGCATGCTTGCCCGCCCAAGGTTTGGATTCGGTGGCGGCGGAGGTTTCTCCGGTCCGAATGCCGGAACACCTTCTGATCCTGTGAAAGAAGCACTGGATAAAGTGGAAGGCCTGAAATCATTTTTCAGGGAAGCCAAAGCTTACAACGGTTTGTCAGCCCGCGAACAGACCAACCTGAAATACACAGCTGTAAAAGGTTTGTTTGACAAGAGCCAGAAATTATATGTGCATGCCAATACTGTAAAACAAATGCTGGTTGCACTGGATTTTGTAAAGGAGTTTGGTTTTGATGTGGTGATCGTTGGCGGCAGCGACAGCTGGCAGATCGCTGACCTGCTGAAACAGAATAATGTTTCGGTGATCCTCAACCAGCCACACAGCCTGCCCACCATGCCGGATGATGATGTGGACCAGCCTTATAAAACGCCGGCCATGCTCGCGAAAGCAGGAGTCAATTTTGTGATCAATGATGATGACGGGCAAACACGAGGACGTAACCTGATGTTCAATGCCGGAACTGCAGTTGCGTATGGACTTTCAAAAGAAGAAGCATTAAAGGCCATTACGCTGAATGCGGCAAAAGCGCTGGGTGTAGAAAAACAAACCGGCAGTATTGAAGTCGGAAAAGATGCCACGCTGATTATCAGTGATGGTGATATACTTGACATGCGCAGCAGCCAGGTGACACATGCTTTTATCCAGGGAAGAAATATCAACCTGGATGATAAGCAGAAGCAGCTGAATAACCGGTATTTGCATAAGTATAATTTGAAGCAATTCTAGGGAAGCTGTTAGCTGATGGCCATTGGCCGTTGGCGGGTTTACTAAAGAACGATGATAAAAACAGGGATGCAGGGATGTGTCCCTGTTTTTTATTGGGTGATAAAATATTTATGAGATTGAAATTCGCTTTGATCTCACAACCTGTACTTACCGTCATCGGTGGCCGAAGCTATTGCGGAGGCGCAAGTTTTAGCCGAGGCGCAAGATTCATCGAAGGCTGGCCTCCCCGGCTATTCTCAATCTGATAACATCTTATTGTAACTCTTTCGAATAAGCCTTCAATGTCTCCTTCTCTTTTGTACTAAGACTATTGAATCCCCGGTTGTTGATCTTTTCAAGGAGACGGTCTACTTCCTTTTGCATTTCCGCTCTTCTTGCATTGTAACGCTGGTCAATAGTAAGATTAGGCTTGGGTTTGTCAAATACATTCCTGTTGGTAAGGAGTACATGAGGTTTTCTTGCCAGTATGTAAATGAAAACCAGGCAGGGAACCGTAACGGCAAGTATGGGCAGGTAATTATTCTCAATAACTGAAGGCACCATCGCGATGGCTACCAACATCCCGGCCAGCGCACCACCCAGGTGGGCATCGTGACCTATATCATCGAAGCGCGAACGCAGGCCAAAGATGGAATACAAAACAAATAACAACCCGTAGATCCATGCAGGAATGGAAAAAGGAAATGGAAAGATGCCGATGGCCATCCCGGGAAAAATAGCAATGGCGGCAAAGATCACAGCGCATACGGCTCCTGAAGCGCCTGCGGAACGATAGTGGTGATGCTTGTGTATCAGAAGCGATAAGAGGTTGCCGGCCACGGCTCCTGAAAAATAGATCAGCAGGTATTGCATTGGCCCCAGGTAAAGTTCCACCGCTTCACTGAAGGCATATAGTGAAAACATATTAAAGAGCAGGTGGATCCATCCCGTATGCAAAAAGCCCGAACTCAGCATGCGGTAATATTGTTTTTCTACCAGGATCTTTTCAATGCTGAAAATATACTTCTCATAAAATGCCCTGTTCCTGAATCCCTGCCAGGAAAAGAGGACCGTGGTTATGATGAGAAAAAAACTCAGGATACCCATGTCACTAATTTAAAGAAAACTGTTTAGCGGTTCACAGTGGGGGAAATATTTAACAGGTCAGCGTCCGTCTGTATCTGCATAAATTATTGAGTTCAATGAGGCTCGTTAACCGCAAACAACTCAAAGAGCCAGGCTTCTCTCAAGCTATGATTATTGTAACGCAAAGGACCGCAAAGAAAATTCGAACGATCCTTTGGGTTTCTTCTTTGCGTCCTTGGCGCAGTGCCAGCCGTCCGCGTGCGCTGAAGCTTTAGCGGAGGCGCAAGCTTTAGCGAAGGCT
>CBDUBK010000358.1:0-3608 GCA_965365375.1 uncultured bacterium
CTGCGGAACATTTCGAAGTAACAGTTAAAAAAGGCCTGACGCTGCTTACCGTAAGACATTATGATGACGGGATCCTAAACAAATTATGCGGTGACAGAAAAATTGTGTTGAAACAACAGACACCGGAAACGGTGCAGGTGGTGTTGGAATAGAGAAGGCCAATGGCTATTGGCCATTAGCCTTTGGCCTTAGTCTATCCGATCACAAAGGTCTGCCTGATCTTCTTTGCCACAGGCTTCTCATTGAGAATAGCCGGTTGCCAGGTAGGCATTTGTTCCAGTACTGAAATGACTTCATCATCAAAATCGGCTTCCACTCCCTGGATCACTTTAAAATTGGTAGGAACACCATCAGTATCCACGATAAACTCGATAACCATATTGGCTTTTGTTTTTCCTTCCGGCAAGGAGCTCACAAGTGCCTTACCCATTTTATCGAGGTATTTCAGGAAGGAATCACCACCACCGGGGAAGGTGGGCCACTGGTGAACTGCTTCAGCGATTTCGGGTACATTCCTGACCCTGTGTACAACGGGTACCTTTTTAGGCTTTTCTTCGGCTACACTTGCCAGCGATCTTTTCTGAATGCCGTCGAAAATATATTCACCTGATTTATTGGTCATGATCACGGGCAGCTTTTTGGTCTGCTCAAAATGGTCATAAACATCTTTCAGGTTATCAGCGAATCTTTTCAGTGAAGGATCAGTTTTGGCCAGCCCGTTGAGATATTCAACACTCTTTTTATTGCTGTACCGGATGGGATAGATATGAACGGGGATATAATCCTGCCCCGCATTTTTGGCATAGGCCGCAAGAATATAAAGTTCATCAATGTATTCATCCGTAAGAGGTATACATCCAACAGTTACACAACTGCCGTGAATGTAAATATCACCACCCGGCTTAAGCGAATCACTCAGGATCTTGTCTGACTGGTTGGGATAATTCAATCCGAGGGATAAATAATAATTGCTCTGGGGATTAAATTCATTGATATAATAAAATCCTTCCGGCACCTGGTAATCGCCTTCCAGTCTTTTGGGACCCAGCGTACCGGCGAGCGCGCAAACTTTATAGGTCTTGAATAATTTGAAAGGCTCTTTTACATGATTGCGTACCCAAACTTCCAGCTGCGAATCGAATTTGAATGACCGGATGTAGAGAAATCTTGCAGGCCATTGAAGCCCTTTTGCCTCGAATTGTTTTTGGAGGGTATCACCCTTTTTCCGCAGGGCATCACCCGGGCGGGGAAGCGCTTTCTGGTAATCAACGAATGAAGCATAAGGCCCCTGTGCTGTTGCAGAGACCGCTATCAGCATTACAAAAATGGCTACAGAAAGGTTTTTCATTGAATGATAGCTTTATAAGATTGCAAATTCCGGATTTATATGCTAATGAAACGAGAAAAAAGCGTCCACTATAAATTTCCCCTTGCTTCCTGTTCTCTCTCGATGGCTTCAAACAGCGCTTTGAAATTTCCCTTGCCAAAACTTTTGGCTCCTTTACGCTGTATGATCTCAAAGAATAAAGTAGGCCTGTCCTGCACCGGCTTTGAAAACAATTGAAGCAGGTATCCTTCATTATCCCTGTCAACTAAAATACCCAATTCCTTTAATGGTTCCAAGTCCTCATCGATATGCCCGACTCGGTCAAGCAGATCATCGTAGTAAGTACCCGGCACCTTCAGGAATTCCACTCCCCTGCTCATGAGGTCTTTTACGGTTGTCACAATATCCTGTGTTGCCAGGGCTACGTGCTGCACACCTTCGCCATCATAAAATTCCAGGTACTCTTCCACCTGTGATTTTTTCTTTCCCTCAGCAGGTTCGTTGATAGGGAACTTCACATAACCATTGCCATTGCTCATCACTTTGCTCATGAGCGCTGAGTATTCTGTTGAAATATCCTCGTCATCAAATGAAAGGATGTTCCGGAATCCCATCACTTCTTCATAAAACTTTACCCATGGATTCATCTGGTTCCAGCCAACATTGCCCACGCAATGATCAACATACATCAGGCCTGTATCCCGGGGAGCAAAATGAGGATTGGTCCAGGGTCTGAACCCCGGCATAAAAGTTCCCTTATAATTTTTTCTTTCTACAAAGAGGTGCACCGTTTCTCCATATGTATGAATGCCGCTCAACACCACTTCACCGTTTTCATCCTTAAGGCGCTCGGGTTTTTTATAGGAACGTCCGCCTCTTTTAGTGGTCTGCTCCCATGCGTCAGTGGCATCATCCACCATCAGCGCCAGCACTTTTACACCATCTCCATGCTTGTAAACATGATCCGCGATCTCATTATTGGCACGGATGGGGGTGGTGAGCATGAAGGTGAGTTTGTGCTGCCTCACCACGTAACTGCATTTATCCTTCACTCCTGTCTCCGGGCCGGCATAAGCCAGGGCCTGGAATCCAAAAGCACTCATATAATAATGGGCCGCCTGCTTGGCATTACCTACATAAAATTCAACATAATCGGTTCCCTGGAGCGGCAGGAAATCCGTACGGGTATCAGCTGAGGGTTTCGCGGAAGTGGCAATCGGCATAATGAAAATTTGCTTTAAACAAAAAGCGTTCAAATACTTAAACGCAATACAACAAGGAATCTTTTCAACAGCACAAATTTAACAAGACTTGTACAACAAATAAGCTTTTGAGAATAGCGGGCTGCACATTAATTTTATTAGAGAATATCAATCATGGAAACAGAAAAAATCATCCACCAGACCTGCCCATCACAGGTACGCAACCTGGTTCCTTTTGTCATCAGCATTTTACTGGCTGCCGGGATAGTAACCGCGGCCGTGCTGGCAAATAATAACCTTATCCTGATCGCACTGGTGATCCCAGTACTTTACGGGTTCTGGAAATGGCTGGAGATCAAAACCACCAAACTTACCATTACTGATGAAAGGATCATCGTTTCTGAAGGCATACTCAATAAAACCACCAATGAAACAGAACTGTACCGGGTGAGGGATACCACCATCAGGGAACCTTTCTTTTACCGCATCTTCGGGCTTGGTACCATCGTGGTATTTACAACGGATGAAGCCACTGCCACACACAATTTTGTCGGTTATAAAAAACCACACTGGGTCAAGGACCAGATCCGTAATTATTCAGAGGCCTGCCGCCAGAAAAAACGCTGGGGTACTGATAATATCCTCCTTCATGACCATAATGTTTAAGCAAAATCATAAAACGCATTGATCCACCGGCATGTTTATTTTGTCAATACGCTTTCCAATATCTTCGCCAAATGCTTAAGGTTGGAATTCTAGGTGGCGGGCAACTCGGAAGAATGTTGTTGCAGGAAGCCGCTAATTACGAAGTGGAAACGCATATCCTTGAAAACGATGATGCCTGCCCTGCCGCTCATCTCTGCCGTTTTTTTGTAAAAGGTGATATCAAAGATTTTGATACCGTTTATAATTTCGGAAGGAACCTTGACGCTATCACAATTGAAATAGAACACGTAAATATTGACGCACTGGAAAAACTGGAATCAGAGGGTGTAAAGGTCTCTCCCAAACCAGCTGTCCTTCGTATCATCAAAAACAAGGTGCTCCAGAAACAGTATTATTCCAGTCACAACATCCCC
>CBDUBK010000359.1:0-3595 GCA_965365375.1 uncultured bacterium
CCTTCCCGGTTTACAATCGTCCGGTCGGCACGGTTGGCCACCGACCTGTCAAGCGGATGAAGGAAGGCAGCGAATAAAAGGACCGAAACATACAGGAAGAGCAGGAGAAATACCGGTAAGTATAAAACTGTATAAGAAAGTTTCGACAGGAGGTTGCATCTTTTCTTCCAGATCCGGACCACCCCAACAGGATAAAACAGGTACCATAATACCGACAGCCGGTTCTTTTTTTTCGCGGTTCTATCGGCGATTTCGCCAGTTGGTAATACTGGCATAGTAAGCTTTTGCATAATAAAAATATTTTTATGCAATATGGCGACACAAATGGCCGTAGTGTTTTAGGTAAACGGATTATAAGTTCAGCAAAATGGATAAAATAAATTTCGAACGCTGGGACAACTATTTCGGAAAAACCAGGCAGGAACTGATATACTTGAGTGAACGTTATTCAGAGGCCTCATTCTCATTTTCTGAGAACGGACTTCCGTCGGGAACAGTAAAAACGCTTACGACACCCGGGCTTATGCTCACCGAACTTCATATTCAGAGTTCCAGGCCTTTTCAATTCGTGGATAGAGAAGGAACGGAAGCTGCTGAGTCGCTGTTTGTATTAAAGGGAAATGTAGCGTCTACCTTCACAGCCTATAATCACCCCTTGCAGTTTACCGGTAATGAACAAAGCATTCAATACAACCCCGACTTCTCCGGTACGCACCTGATAACTTCCAACGAATTTCATGCACTCACCATTAGCTATGATCTCAAGTACCTCAGCCAGCTGCTTTTTTCTGAAGGATGTAACTCTCTTGAGAAACTGGCCAACCAGGTTAGGACCAGGCAGGCATTTCTTTCCATTCCATATGCGAGGACTTTCAACGGAAGGATATCGGAAGTGATTCATGCTATCCGGGAATGTCCATTCAGCGGAATCACCCGATATGTTTTCATTGAAAGCAAACTAATGGAACTGTTCGTACTGCAACTGGAGCAATTGCAATCCCCGGAAGCACAAAAAATTACTGGGAAATGGAAACGCCAGGACATTGAAAGGCTGCATGCCGTGAAAGATTATATCGACCAGGCTTTTTTGGAGTCTTTTACTTTAAAAGATCTCACCATCCGGTTTGGTTTAAATGAATTCAAGTTGAAGAAAGGCTACAGGGATTTGTTTAATACCACGGTCTTCGGGCATGTCCACCACATGAGAATGCAAAAAGCCAAAACCTTACTGAGGAAAAAGGAAATGAATGTTTCGGAAGTTGCATTTCATATTGGCTATGATAATGTAAGCAGCTTTTCAACCGGGTTCAAAAAGCGGTTTGGATATTCACCGGGTATGGCTTCCTGAACTTTAACCCCTCTCATAAAATGTTCCTGGAAATTTGAATGTCAAGGTTCAATCTTTTCTTATTTTTCTTCTTTCATTACCAGTAATATCATTTTTCAAAAACAACCGTATCCGGCGCAGCTCCCAGCCGGGCCAGTATATCCTGTAATGCTGTTACCATAGCCGGAGGTCCGCAGAGATAAAAATGCTTTGAAAAATCAGTAACATGGTCTTTCAAAAACTGCTCGTTGATAAATCCTGGATGGTATTTCGTCTGGTCCTGGTCTGATATCACATGCACTACTTCAAGCCCTGGCATCTCCCGGAATTCGTTTTCAAGAATGATATCTTTTTCTGTTTTATTGGAGAAGAAAAGCATATTTCCCTTCAGCCTGCCTTCTTTTTTCAATTGCCGCAAAATGGCTATGAAAGGGGTGATGCCCGCACCCCCTGCTATAAAATAACCCGGGCCTTTATATTCAATGGCTCCCCAGGAATCTCCAACGATCAATTCATCTCCCGGTACAAGATTATTCAGTTCGTTTGTTACGCCTTTATGCCCGGGGTAAATCTTGATAACGAATTCCAATTCTTCCGCATCGGTTCCTGAAGTAAAAGTGAAGGGTCTTTTCTCCGTTTCCCATCCTTTTTTGTGAATGGACACTTCCGTTGCCTGTCCTGGTTGAAAAACATAATCCGGCGGCTTCTCACAAACAAACCGTTTTACATCATGTGTGAGGTTTTCAATTGTAATGACCCTTGTGATGTGTTCCATATTGATCAGTCATTTAATGATGGAAAGAAATTCATTTCTGAATTTTTCAGTCCTGAACTTTCCCGAATAATGAGAGGTACAGGTTGAACTGTTTACATCAGAAACCCCACGTGAAGCAACGCAGAGATGCACCGCGTCAATTACTACCGCTACATCTTCGGTTTGAAGGGCTTTCTTTAAAGCCTGCGCTACCTGCTCTGTGAGTCTTTCCTGCACCTGTGGTCTCTTGCAATAGTATTCCACGATCCTGTTTATTTTGGAAAGGCCAATAATTTTACCGCTGGAATAGTAGGCTACATGTGCTTTACCAATGATCGGTACCAGGTGATGCTCACAATAAGAATAAACGGTTATGTTTTTCTCCACCAGCATTTCCCTGTACTGGTAATGATTGTCAAAAAGGGTGAGGTCCGGTGCGTTTCCAGGATTCAAACCGCTGAACACTTCTTTCACATACATTTTAGCAACCCTGGCTGGTGTACCTGCCAGGGAATCATCCGTTAAATCAAGTCCCAGGATTTGCATGATCTCTTTTACATGTTCAGTGATCAAACCGATTTTCGTCTCATCATCCTTTGGAGCATTAATATCGTGATTCCCTCCATTATGAAGTTTGTTTCCCACCGGGTGAACGGGCTCCAGGTTATTGGAAAGTGTAAAAGCCTCAGCGTGGTTATAATTCATTTTGGTAATCAGTTTTATAAATAAGGCAGTTGAACATTGGATGAGCCGGGAGCACCAGGGGTTACAAAAATTTTATTGAATTCCTGTCAGAGTTAATCCCTCCCGGAGAAGGATAGTCGCATTGTTTGAAAGTGGAGATCAGGATGCGGGATTATCCTGGTTCATCCTGTTGATCTGCGAAAAAACTTTTTGAACCATGGAATCGCAATGAACCAGGTTGAAGGAAAATATTTCTGACTTGCTATAAAAATTTTCCATTTCTTTTTGCAGGAGGGCTTTTGCCCTGCTCAGCCTCACCTTTACATTGGTTTCAGTGATACCGAGTAAGCCTGCAGTTTCTGCAATAGAAAATCCTTCTATTTCCCTTAATACGAATACAGACCGGTATAATTCCGGGATATGATGAATGCTTTTTTCCAGGATGGCAGACAATTCACGGTTCAGGTAGGCCTGTCCGTTTTGGTTATCGTTTGACTGTGCCTGCATAAATTCAGTTTTTTGTTCTGTTATTTCACCAGCGGGCATTTCATTTTTGAAATAACCGTATTTCAATTTGTATAGACATTTGTTGATCATGATCCTGGAGATCCAGGTTTTATATGAAGATCTTCCTTCAAATCCCGCAAGATGCGTATAAGCAGCTACATGGGTATCCTGCATGAGGTCTTCGGCATCCTCGTGGTTGAACCGGTAGGCTCTTGCGATCCTGTAAATCACCTGGTTATAACGTCTCACCAGGATCTCGAAAAGAGAAATATCCCCCTCAAGTATTTTGTTGATGATCTCTTCATCTGAATTTACCTTGAACT
>CBDUBK010000360.1:0-3594 GCA_965365375.1 uncultured bacterium
ATCATGTTCAATAGTAAAAAGGTTCCCGGATCCCCGTCTCAAACAATGAAAACTTTTCTTTCCCTCTTCCTTATTGCAGGTTTGCTTGCAGTGATCATCCCGGCTTGTAAAACCATGTCACGCTCACAGAAAGGTGCAGTGATCGGTGGTGCAGGTGGTGGCATTATCGGTGGAGTTGTGGGAAGAGCCATGGGTAATACCGCTATGGGTGCCATCATTGGTGCTACGGTTGGTGGTGTAACCGGTGTGGTGATCGGCAGAAAAATGGATAAGCAGGCAGAAGAGATCGCAAAAGAAATGGAAGACGCTGAAGTGATCCGTGAAGGTGAAGCCATCGTGATCCGCTTCAAAGAGCAGGTGTTGTTCGCATATGACAAATATGATCTGAACTCTAACGCCATTTCAAATCTCAGCCAGCTGAAAAATATCCTGATCAAATATCCTGAAACCAATATCATGGTGATCGGGCATACAGACAGCAAGGGTACATTAAACTATAACCAGAGACTTTCTGAGCGCCGTGCAAAAGCTGTTACCAATTACACCAGCAGTAATGGTATCAGCGCGGATCGTTTAACTGCTGTAGGTAAGGGTGAAACAGATCCCATAGCTTCCAACGATACACCGGAAGGCAGTGCTTCCAACAGGCGCGTGGAATTTGTGATCACCGCCAATGCCAAAATGAAAGCAGATGCGGAAAAAGAAGCAGGTAATTAATCAAACAATAAAATAAGAATAAGATGCGAAAGATGATGTTAGTTACGATGATAGGATTATGCAGTTATGGTGTGCAGGCACAAACCAGGGCGCATGTATCAACCACAAGTTTTGGTCTCACCGCAGGTGTGAACTGGAATACAATCAATGGAAAAACAGCTACGGGTGCCGACCAGGACAACCAGCTGAAAACAGGTTTCCATGCAGGACTGAATGCGGAAATCCCTCTTGGACAGGGCTTTTACCTTCAGCCGGGTGCAGAGTACAGGCAAAAAGGTGCGGAATTTAATAATGGTGATAAGCTGACCTTATCCTATATAGATATCCCTGTGAATTTTATTTACAAGCCTGCACTGGGTGGCGGTAATATGATCCTGGGTTTTGGACCTTACGTTGGTTTCGGAATCAATGGTGAATTAAAATCCACCGGCGGATCTGAAAGAAAGGTACAGTTCAACAATACCTATTCCATTACAGATCCGGCTGAATTGCAGTATAAAAAACTGGATGCAGGTGCCAACTTTCTCGCAGGTTATGCATTTGGCAACCGTTTATCTGCAACACTAAAAGCACAACTCGGACTGCTGGACATCAATCCCGATTCCAATATCGCCGAAGATGAAACCAGGTTGAGGAATACCGGTTTCGGTTTATCTCTTGGATATAGATTCTAATTGCCCCAACCCCTTATCGAGGGGGTTAATTCTTATCATGGCTGCAGGCTTGCAGCTTGCAGCCATGATACTTGCATCAAAACAAAGCCTTCCCGTTTTAACAGGAAGGCTTTTTATTCACAACGCCTGACTAATTATGATGAAGGGTATTGACCATTTTTTCTGCCAGCAGGCAGGAATGATTCCCGGAAAATGAAAAAGCCATGCGGCTGAATTTTTCAATCTGCAATGTAAATTCTGGCATGCTGGCGGATTTTGTAAAGCAGTATAAAGCACCCAGGGCTTCCAGCTGTTTACTGGATGCTTCAGTTAGCCCTGTAGAATACATGATCACGGGTATGCTACATGTTACACGGTCATTTTTCAAAAGCACCAGAATTTCCTGCCCGTTATTGCCGGGCATATTATAATCCATTATGATCATCCCGGGAAGATCATTATTCGCCGAGAGCATACCCAGGTAATACACTGCATTCTTGCCTGATTCAAAAGAGCTTGTCCGGATCCCCTTGCCCTGGAGCGCTTCGGAAAGCATGTCAAGATCATCTTTGTCATCATCAATCAATAAGACATAAGGAGGTGCAGGCATGATGGATTTTTTAATGGTGAATCTGATGAAGAGCACAATGGTCGTTGTGAAGCAGCATACTGGAGTTACTACTCTTGGTAAAGTTCGTCCGGTGCCGGACAATTTTTATTACAAGCTTTCCGGAAAATCTTGTAAAATTTACTGAATTGGGGCTCTGTCACACAGCGTCATGGGTAAAACTGTACCTTTCAAGCAGCCACCCTTTATGAGTCAGACAATTATTCCCACATGAAGCTTCTGATCCGAAATATGGTGAGCCTTAGGTGCAAGCTGATTGTAAAATCAGAGCTTGAGAAAATGAACCTGCATTATTCTACTGTGGAACTGGGTGAAGTGGAGATCAGGGAAGAACTGGATCCTGCCCAGCTGGCGGAATTCAAACAGGCCCTCTTAAGATCTGGGCTGGAATTGCTGGAGGATAAAAAAAGCATGCTGATTGAAAGGATCAAGAACATCATCGTGGAAATGATCCATTACAGTGATGAGCCGCCCTTACTGAATTTTTCCGCCTACCTCAGTAAAAAGCTGGATTATGATTATAATTATCTCTCCAACCTTTTTTCCGAAGTAAAGGGCACGACCATTGAACATTTTATTATTGCCCATAAGATTGAAAGAGCCAAGGAGCTATTGATATATAATGAACTAACCCTGACAGAAATTGCGGAAAAACTTCATTACAGCAATGTAGCCCATCTTTCCAACCAGTTTAAAAAAGTAACGGGACTTACTCCTTCATTCTTCAGGAAAATGAAAAACCAGCGGCTCATTGCTCTGGAAAACCTTTAACAACTCTTCACCATCCTGTTGATTGTATTCAACTTTCAATCAAGGAATTATATAACATTAACTGGTAATGCTGTAATGATTTACAACCTGCATTGGTTCACCTTTGGGTGTGAAAGAATTTAGCTCCCCAACAATACCCCGGAAACACTGAAATGAAAAATCCAATTGGCACATCATACCCCGGTAATCCCGGAAGTGTGCCTGGTACCGTACTCATGAAAACTATCATCAGGAAAACAACAGGAGATATCACAGTTTCCAGCTTAGGTTCCGGAGAGGGAATCCCGGAGAAAATACTTCCGTTTGATTGTTTCATCCAGGTTATTCAGGGTTCAGCGGATCTAACCATTGATAGTAAACAATACCAACTGAAACCGGGAGAAGGCATTATTATTCCTGCGCATTCCTGTCAACGCATTCATGCAACTGAAAATTTCAAAATGATTACCACCACTATCAAAAGCGGTTATGAGTAAATAAGCTTCAAACATCAAAATAAAAATATGAAATCAATACAACCAGGCTTCCGGGCCTTCAGCTTAACAGTTTTATCTGTAATTCTTGCTTCCCTCTTAATGGTAAGCTGTGCTAAAAAAATCAGTTTCCAGACTTCATCTGTCGTTCCGGCGGCTGAAGGAACTGTGAAAGTGAAAAAAGACAATAACAACAATCACCATATCAAGATCGAACTGGGAAACCTCGCGGATCCATCCAGGTTGCAACCTGCAAAAACTACATACGTGATTTGGATGGAAACAAATGAAAATGTGGCCAAGAACATTGGACAGATCAATTCCTCAACCGGCTTTTCATCAGGCAAAAGAA
>CBDUBK010000361.1:0-3588 GCA_965365375.1 uncultured bacterium
ATTTTACCAGTGTGATGCCGATATTGTTGGCAGCCGTTCACTCCTGAATGAACTGGAACTGGTAAATCTTTACCATGATGTATTTACCCGGCTTGGTATCACCGGTTATGAATTGAAGATCAATTCGAGGAAGATCCTCGCGGCACTGGCAGAAAAATGCGGCAGCGCGGACCAGATGATGGCAATTACCATCGCCATCGATAAACTCGATAAGATTGGCATTGATAAGGTGAAGGAAGAACTCCGATCAAATGGTTTTGATGATGAACGTGTGTCCATCATCCAGGATTACCTGCAAACAGATGGGACCAATGCTGAAAAGCTCAGGGCCATGCGTGAATTGCTGGGCGATAATGAAACGGCCCGGCAGGGACTTGAAGAACTGCAGTTCATGATTGACCATCATAAAACAGATCCTTCACAGCATATTAACCTGGCTATTGATTTTACGCTTGCACGCGGACTCAATTATTATACAGGGATCATTTTCGAAGTGAAAGCACCAGCAGGCATAAAAATGGGATCCATCGGTGGTGGCGGAAGATATGATGATCTTACAGGGCTTTTTGGTGTGCCGGATATTCCTGGTGTGGGAATTTCATTTGGTGTGGACCGTATATATGATGTGATGGAAGAGTTGGATCTTTTTCCGCAGGAAGTGACCGGGGGTGCCAGGGCATTGTTCTTTAACCTCGGTGAAGCGGAAAGCAAGGCTGCCCTGGCCCTGCTCCAGCAATTAAGAAGAAAAGGTATAGCCGCGGAGATCTATCATGAGCCAGCAAAATTCGACCGGCAGTTCAAATACGCTGAAAAGAAAAATATACCGTTCATCATAATCATCGGCTCAAAGGAACTGGAGCTGAAAACCTGTACTGTTAAAGATCTGCGTTCCGGTGAACAAAAAAACACCGGGTTCGAAAATCTACCTGATTTTTTGTTTATTTGACCCCATTATTAAACTTTATGAAACGTATACCATTTCTGACTGTAGCCGCCGTGGCAGCTACTATCTTATTTGCCTCCTGTAATAAAGGCGGGAAATCCGACCTCCACATCCCCAAGGATGCCATGATGGTTTTTTATGTAAAAACTTCATCGCTTACCTCCAAACTGAGCTGGGATGAGATCAAATCTTCTGAGTGGTTCAAGGAGTCTTACAATGAAACAAGCGATTCCATGCAAAAGAAGATCATGGAAAATCCTGAGGCTTCCGGCGTGGACATGAAATCTGATTTTGCCATGTATATGAAAAAGCAGGGCAAAAGCGGTCTGGCCGTGGTTGAAGGAAAGATCAAAAATGCAAAAGACTTCGAAACCTTTCTGGTTAAGCAGAACGAATCTGCTAAAATCGAGAAATCAGGTGACCTGCAGTATGTATCCAACGAGGATAACCTGATCAGCTGGAATGATGACCATTTCATGTTCATGAGCAATGCCGACATGCCTGACCAGAGCATGATGATGCCAGGATCGGATGAAGGAAGCTACAATGATTACCAGGACCGCGAATCCCGGAAGTTTGGCAAAGACAGCCTGCTTGCTTTCACAAAAGCCCTGCTTGATCTTGATGGTGACGAAAAACTAAATGATGACGACCGTTTCAGTTCCATGCTGAAAGAAAGCGGCGATGTACATCTCTGGATGAATTCAGAAGAATACATGGGTTCCCTGTCCGGAATGTTATCGATGTTCAAGTTCGGAGACCTGCTGAAAGACAATGTGAGCACCATGTCACTGAATTTTGAAGATGGCCAGATCACCATGAAAAGCAAACAGTTTTATGGTGAAGAAATGAGTAAGCTCATGGAGAGCTATAAATCCAAAACTGTGGATGCTGCCCTTGTGAACAGGATCCCTTCACAGGATGTTGTTGCTGCCCTTGTAATGAATTATGATCCTGCCTGGCTGAAAGAATTTTTCAAAAAGATGGGTCTTGATGGGGTGATCAATGGATACCTTGGCCGTATCGGGTACAGCCTTGATGAACTGATCGGCGCCACAGGCGGACAATTCCTTGCTTCTGTTTCAGATTTTAAACTGGTAATGAAAGAAGTGACCATGCCTGCATTTTATGAAGGCGCGGAACCATACACCGTTACCCGCCAGGAGCCTGAAATGCGGGTGGTTGTCGCCGCTTCTGTGAACAACAAAGCCTCATTTGACAAGCTGATTGATATCGCCAAAAAGAATATGGAAGGTGCTGATACGGCTATTGCCTATAAAACCACCAATGAATGGTTTGTTGCCGGCAACCACATGGAAACCGTAGACAAATTCCTGGCCGGTGGCAATAACAAACTGCCTTTTGCTGATAAGATCAGCGGCCATCCTTTTGGCATGTACGTGGATCTCCAGAGAATCCTGAAAGGCATTCCATCCAAAAATAAATATGACAGTTCTTTCATGAACATTGCTCTCCAGACCTGGCAGGATGTGGTAGGTACCGGTGGTGAATTCAAGGATGGTGTGATGACGGGTGAGTTTGTGATCAACATGGTTGATAAAAAAACCAACAGCCTGAAACAATTGAACCAGTTCGCTGAAAAGGTTCATGCTGCATCAAAAGAAAGACGCAGGACCATGGAAGAAGAATACGATTTAGCACCTGCTGATTCTATAGCTGCTCCTCGTGTTGAAGCCGCTCCAAGTGCTGAGGCGCCCAAAGAACAGCGCGACTAAAAAAAATTATATATTTTTTCATAAAACCACGGTTGTCATTGTTTAAATGGAACCGTGGTTTTAATTTTCCGGCAATGCACCTACAGCTGAAAGACCTTTTGCCCACCTATTTCGATAACAGCCGGAAAAAAACTTCTGAGATCTGGGGCCAGGACCTGCATTTTGACAAAGGAGATTTCGTTAAAATAGTAGCGCCTTCAGGTAGCGGCAAATCCTCGCTGATGCATTTCCTGTACGGCATCCGGAATGAGTATACAGGTGCGATCATTTTTGAGAAACAGGACATCAAAAATTTCAAGGCTGAAAATTTCGCAGCTTACCGCAAGGATCATATCAGTATCGTGTTCCAGGACCTGCGCCTTTTTCCTGAACAAACGGTTTTTGAAAATATCAATATCAAAAGACAACTCAATCCCTACCATCCTGAAGAAAAGATCCGTGAAATGGCCGAAAGGCTGGGCATAGCCAGTAAACTCGATTCTAAAAGCAGGATCTGTTCCTATGGCGAACAGCAGCGGGTAGCCATTATCCGCGCCATGATGCAGCCCTTTGATTTTTTATTGCTGGATGAACCCTTCAGCCATCTTGATAATAAAAATTCCGAAAAGGCCAATGCCCTGATGGTGGAAGAGGCAAGGGCCAGGAATGCTTCCATTATTTTTGCTGACCTGGAAAGGATCAGCTATTTCCCTTATACCAGAATTTTTCATTTATAACTGATCCCATTGGCACTGTCATTCAAACCTATCAAACCACTTCTGCAGACCGGCACCAGCCGTTCTTCCCGCTGGTTTTCCTATATCGGCCTGGGAGTCGGTGTCCTGCTTTTACTTGTGTCGATCCAGATGTTCATTAATATCCAGGACATTCTTGGAAAGGATGTGGTACGCAAAGGCGGGTTTGATTTTA
>CBDUBK010000362.1:0-3535 GCA_965365375.1 uncultured bacterium
TCAACCCTACGCGGGAGCACATGGAAAAAAATCTGCTGCCGATTTTCCAGAATAAAGTAAAACTGATCTTCAGCGAACTGAAAGAAGCAGATGCTGCCATCCTTGGTGCGAGTGCTTTAGTGTGGGAGATCAGGGATTAGGTTCGGTTGAAAATTCAAAGTTCAAAGTTCAAAGTCAGAGTCATTAGAAATCGGTGATGCAAACTTAGTCGGAAGTCAGCAACCTGAAGTCTCTTCATAGAATTCAACATCTGTTCACTAATTCACATCTTACGATTTTCTCCTGATCATCAAAACCGCAGGAACTGCTCTTTGTATTTTATCAGAAGGTTTGATGGTTTCTTTCCCATTTACGAGCATGCAGGAACTGCCGCCGCCATCAAGGTTGAGCGCTTCCACGCAACCCAGGTCTTTTAAAATTTTTGCCGCCTGGATCAAACTGGCTCCTGCTGCCTGTGGATTCCGTCCTTCTATAACCAGAATAATAAGATAGCCATCTGCCGTATAACCCATGGCAGTACGAGGGTGTTTATCGTTAATGGCTTTACCTGCAAATTTCCATTCTTCGTTATTGGTGATCTTTACTTCTCCATTTTGCACTAATACTGGACCGCCCCCTATCGCTGTTTTCATCTTCCATTTTTCAAATCCTGAATGCTGCGGAACCGAGGTTTTTTGTTTTAAATATTGTACTGCCGGCTGCTGTATCGAATCTCTTACGAGAGGTAATGGATACTGGCTGGCAAGGGGAATATTTGAACTGGAATCTGTAAGCAGCCAGGCTATATCTGCCTTTCTTTTTTTACTGATACCAAGAGCACTGCCGAACGGGTGCCGGTACGTGAGCGTATCTTTTCCTCTTCCTGGTACAGAATGAATATTATTGCCTACAAGTTTCCCGTCTTTGATCACAACATTGAGATTCTGGTGGGTGGCAAATGAAAAAAATGTTCCGTTCACAACAACCAATGGCTCATTATTTTCCATGTAAAACTGCGCAGGTGTGAATCGCCTTCCGAGCGTAGTATCTGCCAGGAAATCAATTTTTTTATTTTTCAGTTTTGCCTGAACATAAAACGCACGGAAAGGTGTACTGTCATAAATCTGTTCAGTCATGTAAACTTTTACTGAAGAAGGCAATGGGCCGTACAGGCTGTCAACATTTTTCCAGCTGAGGGTTTGCGCACCTGTGGTAAAGGGGAATATTAAAACTAAAATAACTGCCAGCTTCATCTGATTATGGTTGTAGTGCCTTTATAAATTATTTCGTTCCCAAGATAATCTGTCGCGGAAATGATCCAGACAAAACTACCTGATTGTGGTCTCTGGTTCAACAGGCCATCCCATCCTTTTTTCATATCCCTGGTGGTAAATACCTGCTGACCCCAGCGGTTGAAAACAGTGAAATACCTGATGCTGCTGATCCCTGAATAAACAGGCCTCAGTATTTCATTCAGCCCGTCATGGTTGGGCGTGAATGCAGTTGGTACATAAGCCATCGGTCCTTTATACACCCTGATGCGGATGGTGTCCTTTGCTATACAGTTTTCAGGTGTGGTGACTGTGAGAATATATTGCTGGTCGGTATTCAACCTGGTAATGGGTTGGGCTGCCTGCGCATCCGACAATCCGGTGGAAGGAAACCACAGGAACTGGCCATTTCCTTCTCCCTGCAGCCGGAAAGGATGATCCAGCATAATGGCGGTATCATTACCAGCGAATGCCAGGGCCTGGGGAATGATAATAGTTTCAGAAGCTGGTTCTGAAATGCATCCCCTGTCCGATTTCGCATAGAGCTGTACGTTATACTGTCCTGCTGAAGAAAACTGGTGTAATGGATTTTGGTCCCCCGTTTGCTGGTTGTCACCAAAATTCCAGTTCCATTCGATCAGGTTCGTCTGGTTGTCGAGCTGGACACCGGTAAACTGCAACAGTTTACATACCTGGCTGTATTGAACCTGCACCTGCGGTTGCGCATGGATTTCAAAATTTTGAAAGGCTGTATCAGGATTTCCGCAGCCGAGTTCTGATGCAGCTACCATTTCCATGCTATGGCCTCCCTGTGAAAGGTTCGTGATTCCAAATCCATCAGCCGGTGTTACGGTCATACCATCCAGCTTCCAATGATAAGTTGTCGCAATATGATTATCAGTGAATGATAATGCCGGTTTGAAACCAAAGCAGGTATCGGAAATGGAAAAGTCTGCCACTGGTACCGATCCGATGATGACGGTTTTGATTGTATCATTCTCACATCCATCCAAACCTTTCACATGTAAGGATACCTGGTAGATACCGGGCTCTGTGAAAATCTGGTTGGGAGGAGATTCCAGCTGGCTGGTCTGGCCATTGCCAAAACTCCAGGTATAACTTGTAATTGGCGCAAATGACGCTGATGAATTAGTGAATTGCAGGGATGCCGGTGCGCAGGCTGCATTGCCCGGGAACTGTGTATTAAAATCCGGATCCAGTGCTGTGCAGAATTGTTGCAGGTTAACCTCACCACCAGTAGCGCCTGAGAATCCCCAGTACACCAGCGGATCATTATTGAAGATGGTGCCTACAAGATCCACCTGCTTTTCCACTCTCAATACCCCGTCTAAATAGGCACGAAGCCATTGGGTATTTGCATCCCAGCTGATCCTGAGCCGGTGCCATTGGCAGTCTTCTATATTATTGCTGTTGGATGATGCAGGAACGGGGCCCGCCAGATCACCGGTATGCAGGATATTTCCATTGGCCTGAATACTGATGTGATCATAATCAGGGTCACCAATATCTGTATTGAGATAAGTATCCAGTGCAATGCCAATTGAAGGATTTACCCCGGCGAAACCCATGCCGGCTCCACTGGTACCAATGCTCGTGCTTAATGGCTGCAGCATAAAAACAATTCCATCAGCTCCCGGGCTGTCATTGCAGCCTAAATAAACATTGAACCAGAAGTCGAAGGATTGCTGGAGATTGATCTTATTGGCATTCCAAACACTGCCGCTTTGCGTAAGTTGAGGTTTGGTAAGGGTATAACAATTGCAGCTGACCTGCTCCGCGGCCCCATTCAGTATATACTGTGGTCTTGCCGGGATTCCGGTAAGTAGAAGAAGTAAACAAATAAGCAGCAGCCGGTACACCGGCTAAAAATAAACAAAAGATCAGCTGTTCAGCATGAGCTTTGTTTCTTCCCATTGTTTCCTACCATAACCGGGTACCACATGCCTTTCACTGTGGTAGGATGAGCGGAACAGAGGACCGCTTTCCACATAGTCCAGGCCGAGGTCATAACCAATCTCTTTATATTCCGCGAATTCATCCGGGTGAACAAATCTTACAACGGGAAGATGTTTGCGGGTAGGCTGGAGATATTGGCCAAGTGTTACCACATCACATCCGGCAGCGGCCAGGTCCTGCAATGCCTGGATCACTTCTTCCCTGCTTTCTCCAAGACCCAGCATGATCCCGCTCTTGGTACGCATGCCTCCCTGTTTTAATGTTTTGATTACTTCAATGCTACGCCAGTACTTGGCCTGGATGCGCAC
>CBDUBK010000363.1:0-3532 GCA_965365375.1 uncultured bacterium
GAAAACCAGGTGGAACTGTTGATCAATATCCCGGTAAGTGCAAAATTCGGAGGCGCAACGGGAAATTTCAATGCACATCATATTGCTTTTCCAAAAACCGACTGGATTAAATTCTCCAATGAATTTGTGGACAAAATCCTTGGGTTGCAAAGAGTCCAGTTCTCAACCCAGATCGAACATTATGATCATCTTGCTGCTTCTTTTGACTGCATGAAAAGAATCAATAATATCCTGCTCGACCTGTGCCGGGATATGTGGACATACATATCCATGGATTATTTCAAACAGAAAACAAAAAAAGGAGAAATAGGTTCCTCTGCAATGCCTCATAAAGTGAACCCGATAGATTTTGAGAATGCTGAAGGCAATTTTGGGATTGCCAATGCATTATTAGAACACCTGGCTTCCAAACTACCCGTTTCGAGATTACAAAGAGATCTTACTGATTCAACCGTTTTAAGAAATATCGGTGTCCCCTTCGCTCATACCATTATTGCATTCAAATCAATTGAAAAAGGTTTGAATAAACTGGTATTGAATGATGAGAAGATCTACCAGGATCTTGATGAAAACTGGGCTGTTGTGGCAGAGGCAATTCAAACTGTTTTAAGAAGAGAAAATTATCCGAATCCATACGAGGCCCTGAAAGATCTTACCAGAGGCAAGGGTGCTATCAATAAGGTCGTCATCCATCAGTTTATTGACGGATTGAAGATCAGCGCTGCATTAAAAAAAGAATTGAAATTGATTTCCCCGCATAATTATACCGGCATCTACCCAAAATTCTGATAATTGTAGTGGTCCTGATCATTCAATATGGTATTGAACCTTCATTGGTCATAGACCCATAGCTAATGGCCAATGGCCAACAGCCATACGCCTCTTCCACTCTGGCACTACTTTAGTTGCCTTTCTGCCTAAAACCCTTCATGCCTATACGGAATAAGTTCATGTTTGCCACAGGGATCGAGAACAGTTATCCTACCATCAAACTTCCCGATGGCAGTACTAAACGGGTAGATGAAATGGAAAAATGCGGCCACTACCAGCACTGGCAGCAGGATTTCGAACTCGTGAATGACATGGGCATCAGTTTCCTGCGCTACGGAACACCCTATTATAAAAATCACCTTGGTCCCGGACAGTACGACTGGGTGTTCACGGATGATACCTTTCATAAAATGAAAGAGCTCAACATCATCCCCATCGTGGACCTCTGTCATTTTGGTTTACCAGACTGGCTGGGGAATTTCCAGAACCCGGAATTCCCCAATTACTTCGCGGAATATGCCCGGGCTTTTGCATTGCGCTATCCCTACCTGCAATATTATACGCCCATCAACGAGATCTTTATCACTGCCATGTTCTCCGGCCAGTATGGCTGGTGGAATGAATGCCTGAGCAGTGACCGTGCCTTTGTTACGGCACTCAAACATCTGTGCAAGGCCAATGTGATGGCCATGCATGAAATCCTCAAAGTGCAACCGGACGCGGTTTTTATCCAGAGTGAATCCTCTGAATATTTTCACCCGGTGCGGCCTGAAGTGATGAGCCGTGCAAAATTTCTCAACCAGAAAAGATTTCTTTCCCTTGACCTTACCTATGGTTACCCCATCGGCGTGATGATGTATGAATACCTGATGGAAAACGGCATGACCAAAGAAGAATTTCACTGGTTCGAACGCAACCAGGTTATGGCCCGCTGTATCATGGGTAATGATTATTACATGACCAATGAACACCTGGTGCTGCCCAATGGGACCACTTCTGCAGCCGGCGAGATCTTTGGCTATTATGTGATCACCAACCAGTATTACCAGCGGTACAAATTACCGATCATGCACACGGAAACGAATATGCGCATGCCCGGCAGCGTGGAATGGTTATGGAAACAATGGGCGAATCTTTACAGGCTGATACAGGATGGTGTACCGGTAATTGGTTTTACCTGGTATAGTTTAACGCACCAGGTGGACTGGGATACGGCGCTGAGAGAGGACAACGGTAATATAAATGACCTGGGGCTTTTTGATCTGAACAGGGAAATTACTCCCGTGGGAAGGGCATATAAAAGATTGATAGAGCAATGGAAGGATGTGCTGGCCCAGGAGAGTTATGGGTTGCATTTCAGGAAATAGAGGTAGGTAGTCGGTAGTCGGTAGTCGGTAGTCGGTAGTCGGAAGTCGGAAGTCGGAAGTCTGTAGTCGGGTTCCGACTCTTGACCACTGACTACAGACTACAGACTACAGACTAATTAACCACACCATTCTTTAAACGACCCGACTTTGAACTTTCAACTTTGAACTGCTACTTATACCCTACCCAGGTTCTAGCATCCTTGTCATACAACCAGTAAATGCCATTGGCAAAACCAAAACAAAGCATTTCAGGGGCGGGCGCATCATCCGGAAGGATCAGTTTCTGCGTTATATAGCCGGTCTTACGGTCATACAGTTCGATCTGCTTGTCGTAATGATTCAGCAAACCAAATTCACCTTTCTGAACACCGGTATAGATCAAAGTAGGATTGTAATCCTCTGACAGGTATTCATCATCCTCATAAAATTCCATGTCCAGTGCTTCTGACCTGTTGGTGGCTCCTACATATAGCCGGATGTCTTCATCTTCCACCATACCGGTAGCGGCCGGGATGGTCCAAACCAGTTGACCGGAAAGAAAAAATACATCATTCGATCGGGGATTGAATGCTGCTACCGACTGGTCATCAGGCTGCACCATACCTTTATACAGCTGCTCAATATCTTCAGGTACACCTTTCTTATCGAGTTTGTAAGTGATCCATCCTTTATCGGCATAACCATTCGCGCAAAACTTTTTCAGTGTTGGACTCCACCATAGACCACGTACATCAAACAGTGCTTTCTGATCATCATCAGTTAGTCTTTTACCTTTTGAATCAAAAATGGCGAGCGGATGCCTGTCATTACCTGCTATGGTTGCATAATACCTTTTGGAATCCGGATGGTAAGTAATGCCGGAACCATTTCTTCCCGGGCCTTCAGGCATTTTTAATTCCAGGACTTTTTTCAGCTTTGATTCTTTCTGGGCAAACCCGGAAAAACCGAGGGATATGAGCAGCAGGAACAGGAGCGATCTTTTCATGGGGTGTAATTTGGCACAAGAAAGGAAAGTTTGGAGGATAATGCAAGCGCTGATGGCTATTGGCCTTTGGCCTTTGGCTTGAGCGCATCGGGATACAGTTAGTTTTTTCACCGCAGGGAAGAACTGCATAGCCATTGGCTTTTGGCTTTTGGCCGTTGGCTGGAACGCCTCTGGGTACGGTTAGTTTTTTCACCGCAGAGAAAACCAGCCTTCGCTGAAGCTACGGCTTGCAAAGGGAGAAAAAGAGATCGCGCAGAGGAGAAATGCTAATGGCTAATGGCCATTGGCTATTGGCCATTGGCTTACTTATGTATCTCCGATGTAAAATGAAATTCGATATCAGGATTGTTCGTTCTCTCGGCATTGAGATACCATTCGCTCTGCGCGAGGTAAACGAGGTGACCATCCT
>CBDUBK010000364.1:0-3519 GCA_965365375.1 uncultured bacterium
ATGAATGACCTGAGTGCAAGAAGGCTGCAGATGGAAGAGATGCTTTTGAATCTTGGACCTGCAAAAGGAAAGGATTTCGCCACTACGCTAGGCCCCTGGCTGGTGACTCCTGATGAACTTGAAGAATTTGAAATTCCGGCCAAAGAAGGCCATACCGGTAAGAACTGGAACCTTAAAATGGTTTGCCGGGTGAATGGGGTGCAGGTGAGTGCGGGTAACCTGGGTGATATGGACTGGACCTTCGCTGAACTGATTGAAAGGGCTTCTTATGGTGTTGACCTGTATCCTGGTGATGTCATCGGCAGTGGTACCGTGGGCACGGGCTGTTTTCTTGAATTGAATGGGACAGGTAAACTTAATAACCCTGACTTCCAGGAGCAGTGGCTGCAGCAGGGTGATGTGGTGGAAATGGAGATTGATGGGCTGGGGGTACTGGAGAATACGATCGTGGAAGAGGAGAGTGAGTGGAGTATTTTAAAACTGAAGAAACATCTTACCGGAAAATAATTTTTTACCGCAGAGAAAAGGAGAAAGGGAGATAGCGCAGAGGTGGATCAAAAGTTATATACTATTCGTTTGAAGCCATCTTTCAAATATGGTACATTAAAATTGATCAGGTACCCCAAATGTAGATTACTCAATTTTATATAGGTAAGTACCTGTGCTATAAATACCGGGTTTAACTCAATGACGGATTTAATTTCAATGATCACCTGGTTTTCGACGAGTAAATCAATTTCGTAACATTTTGAAAGATTGGATCCTTTATAAATTACCTCTACCGGAACATGCCTCCGAACATGCAATTTTCTGAGGGTTAATTCATGCATTAAGGCAAATTCATAAGCTGATTCAAGTAAGCCCGCACCAAGTTCGCGGTGAACGGTTATTGCGGCATCAAGAATATTTGCTCCAATTAGGTTTAATTCTGACCTGGTCATCAAACCAAATCTCATTAATAATATTCTATCCTGATTGGGGTTTTACTCATAAATCACAGGTGAATTTCTCTGCGTAATCTCCTTTTCTCCTTTTCTCTGCGGTGAAAGAAAAACCAGGTTCTACACCCTCACCTTATTCGACCTTCTCACAGCCGCCTTTCCCTTATTATTCACTTTACCTAAAAAAGAATCTTTCACCATTAAATTTTTCTCTGCATTCACTTCGGCATTACCCACGCCCGTATTTTCAATATTCATCGTTTGCACCACGAAGCTGCCGGCCTTCAGCGAGCCAACTCCATTATTCTTCACCACTGCATCCTGGGCTTTGCCCTCCAGGTTGATATTCCCCACACTTGAATTATTCAGATCAAGTTTCTGCGCGGTCAGTTTCAGATTCACATTACCCACGCTGTTATTATTCATGTCCAGGTTGTCAAACGAAAGATTTTCTTCCGAGGCCACATCACCCACGGTGTTCAGTTCCATTTCCTTCAGTTTTTTAAAGCTCACGTATACACGAAGTTTATTTTTCATCTTCAGGTTCACATTTTTGAGCTTCTCCATGTCAATTACCAGCTTGTTGCCTTCATTCTTTACCGTAAAATATTCCTGCAGATTTTCATCGGCTTCAATTTTTACAGATTCAGTGTTGCCCTGTGATAAGCGCAATTCATAAACGCCGCTTGCTTTAAGCGCGTCAAAAGAACTTACTGCTACATCACGCGTAACCATTTTACCATTACCCTCGATGGTTTTGCTTTTATTCTGGGCCAGTACTGACATGGAAAGAAAGGAAACGAAGAATGCGAAAAATACATTTCTCATGATTGGTTGGTTTAAAGATGAACGATAACGAAAGACTTCGTATAACGAATGTAGTCTTTCAGTTGTTACATGGGTCCACCAATTATTTACCAGCGGCGGCTCACCTGTATAAAAGGCAGGACGGCTTTGTCGTTTGTTTTTTGCAAATTGCAGTTATGGTATTGGATCTGAAATCATTAAATACGGTTGAACGCCAGTATTACCTGCAGCATGTGATTGCACCGCGACCCATCTGCTTTGCCTCAACCATAGGACTCGACGGGCAGGTGAACCTCAGCCCTTTCAGCTTTTTCAATATGTTTTCTTCCAACCCTCCCATCGTGATCTTTTCTCCTGCCAGGAGAGTAAGGGATAATACCACAAAGCATACACTCCAGCATGTGATGGAAGTTCCTGAAGTGGTGATCAATATCGTAACCTATGATATGGTACAGCAGGCTTCACTGGCAAGCTGCGAATACCCCAAAGGCACGGATGAATTTATCAAGGCTGGATTTACCAGGGAAGCATCAACCATAGTAAAACCTCCAATGGTTAAGGAAAGCCAGGTAAAAATGGAATGTAAGGTTTTAGAGATTAAATCTTTAGGTGACCAGGGCGGGGCAGGCCAGCTGGTGATTTGCGAAGTACTGGTCATGCATATCAATGATGCACTGCTGGATGAGAATAAAAAACTTGACCAGCGCAAAATTGAACACGTAGCCCGGCTGGGTGGTGACTGGTATTGCAGGGTTAATGAAAACAATCTTTTCCAGGTACCCAAACCCAATGTAAAACTTGGAATAGGTGTAGATGTGTTGCCGGAAAGTATACGCACCAGCAGGATATTAACGGGTAATCATCTTGGCCAGCTTGCCAATGTGCACGAACTGCCGGTTGTACAGCCCTCATTTGATGATCCCCATCTCAAAAACATTTTCCAGTATTATTCCATTAACCCACAGGAAATGGAAAAAGAAGTGCATGGTTATGCGGCAAGGCTGCTCGATGAAAATAAAGTGGATGAAGCCTGGCAGGTTTTACTTGCTTCAGATAATACCTGAGTAAGCGATATCCCTGAAAAGTCGCCATCCAAGTTTAAAAGTGAACAGTACATAAACCTTATGAGAAAATTTGCAGTCTTTAGTGCGACCATATTCATTTCAATTCTTCTGGCAGGACTTTACGGTATCCTGCACGACCAGGTGACTTATAGCATTGCTCCTGAATATTTCACCAAATTCAAGTATGACCAGTTTGGCTTTGAACCGCAATGGTTCGGTGGAGACCGACAAACCGTTGCCCTGATTGGTTTTTTGGCAACTTGGTGGGCCGGGCTGCTCATTGGACTTGTGCTTGGTTTAACCTCCCTTATTTTTAAAGACCATCAGACAATGCGGAAAGGGTTACTAAAAGCTGTAATTGTCACCTTTTGTTTTGCTGTAGCAACAGGTGTATTTGGTTACTTTTATGGCAAGTTTGTACTAACAAAATCAGGGGTTGATTGGTGGCTTCCCGACAACCTTGACGACAGAAACGCTTTCATTATAGTTGGTTCCATTCACAACTTTAGCTACCTAGGTGGACTGCTTGGCATTCTTGCAGGGATTTTTTATTTAGTGAGGCTAAACAAACTACAAAGAAGACATACGATTGAAATAGTTTAAATTTCACCACATCGCAAAGTCCGCACCCCATCAGTTCCATGACTGTAATGAAGATTCTGTTTTGTAAAGAATAAAATCCCTCAGCTGTTCTGCATCATCAAGAG
>CBDUBK010000365.1:0-3511 GCA_965365375.1 uncultured bacterium
TCCGCAGGAAAGATCAGAAGGCAGCTGGGTTGTATCTGACAGTATCAATGTAAGATCATTCAGCGCTGTTGCCTGGTATTTTGGAAAGAGACTGGAGAAAGAACTGGGCGTTCCGGTTGGACTGATTCATGCCAGCTGGGGCGGCACGCCCGCCGAAGCCTGGACGCCTGCTCATGTAATTGAATCAGTACAGGATTTAAAGGACGCTGCGAAAAGGCTGGGCAGTTCCAATCACTGGCCGGTACAACCTGGTCTTGCCTATAATGCCATGATCGCACCCCTCACATCTTTTGTGATTGGTGGTGCTATCTGGTACCAGGGCGAATCGAATACGCATACCAATTCTACGTACCACCAGTTATTTTCTTCGATGATCCTTTCATGGAGGGAACAATGGAAAAAGGATTTTCCTTTTTTGTATGTGCAACTTGCTCCCTATAGTTATGGAAATAAAAATGTGGGAGCACTGGTACGCGAAGCCCAGGAAAAAACCCTGTCTGTTCCCAAAACAGGCATGGTGGTCACAACTGATATTGGGGGCGATACAACGGATATTCATCCCCGAAATAAAAGGGATGTGGGTTACAGGCTTGCAGGCATTGCACTATCTGATGTGTATGGAAAAAAGCTTGATTCAAAAAGTATCCGCTTTCACGAAATGAAGATCCAGGGACAGAAGGTTATCTTGAATTTCACTCCTGGCCATAGGGTCGTTCAGCAGGGAAGGAATATTCTTGGTTTCCAGATCGCCGGAAGCGACCAGGTTTTTCATGAAGCCATCGCCAAACTGGCAGGCAATGAAATCCATGTCTGGCATGATATGATCAAAGAACCTGTTGCAGTGCGGTATGCCTTCTCCAATACCGCTTTGGGTAATGTTGCAGGAGGAAATGGTTTGCCACTGGCGCCATTCAGAACAGATAACTGGAAAGTGGACACTTCACCGGTAAAAAAATAATATGCGGTACATCTTTGTTTTGATCCTGATTTTTGCTTCTGCCTTTCTTATCGCGCAACCAGTTAAACAGCATGGCGCACTTGCTGTCAGTGGAACACAGTTGGTTGGCTCAGACGGCAAACCGGTAATGCTGAGAGGTATGAGTTTCGGCTGGCATAATTACTGGCCGAGATTTTACAATAAACAAGCAGTGAAATGGCTGGCGGAAGACTGGAAGTCCAACGTGGTTCGTGCAGCGATGGGTGTTGAACCTGCAAGAGGATACATCAGGGAAAAGAAGAAGTCAACAAAACTGGTTAAAGAGGTAGTTGATGCTGCTATTGTGAATGATATTTACGTGATCATCGACTGGCATAGCCATAATATCAACCTTAAAGAGGCGAAGAAATTTTTCAGGCAGATGGCTAAAACTTATGGTCACCATCCGCATGTGATCTACGAGATCTTCAATGAACCTGATTATGAAAGCTGGGATGAAGTAAAAAAATATTCAGAAGAAATTATCAGGGTGATCCGCTCTGTTGATCCCGATAATATCATTCTTGTTGGAAGCCCGCACTGGGACCAGGATGTTCATATTGTTGCGGATTCGCCCATGCTGAACCAGTCCAATATCATGTACACCCTCCATTATTATGCGGCTACTCATAAAGAAGGTTTGCGTAAAAGAGCCGATTATGCCTTGTCGAAAGGTATTCCTTTATTTATTTCTGAATCGGCGGGTATGGAAGCAACAGGTAATGGTCCTTTGAATGTGGAAGAATGGGAAAGGTGGATCAACTGGGCTGAAAAAAACTTGATCAGCTGGGTCACCTGGTCAGTGAGTGATAAGGATGAGACCTGCTCGGTCCTGGAAAAGTCTGCTTCCTCGAACGGTGGGTGGAAAGAATCTGACCTTAAAGAATCAGGAATTCTAATTAGAAATTATTTAAGAAAGTTGAATAAAGAATGATGTATGCATATTCTTTGCTCTCCTTGCGCTTCTCAGCGCAGTGTCAGCCATAGCTTTAGCGAAGGCTGGTTCTTTGCGGTGACTGTATTTTTTTACCGCCAGGAAAGAAGAACGCCAGGAATCTTTTTGAATTTTGACTTTTGACTTTTGACTTTTGAATTTTGATTTCATGTACCGACTGCTGTTATTTTTTATCCTTTCTGCCTGTGTATCTCCTTCCAAACTCCAGGTAAACACCACGCTGCCTGCTGAATCTCTAATTCCAATTGGCCGCACAGAACTTGAAGCAGGCAAACTGGAACTGATCAGCTCAGGTGCTTATTTCGGGTTTTCCTTCAGTGGAAAGACCTGTAGTCTTTATGTTTCCATTCCTTCCTGGCTGGAAAGAAATTACATCCAGTACACCATTGATGGTAAATATGGAGAGAGAATTCAACTCACCCAAGACAGCCTGCCTGTTGTGATCACCGCTTCATCGGAAGGAAATCACGAGGTATGGATCTATAAAACCACGGAAGCGCATACCGGTGGCGTATTTGTAAACCGTATCGTTGCACCGCGAGCCAGGAGTATCAAACCTGCAGCCAAACCATTCATTGAATTTATTGGCAACAGTATTACCTGCGGGGCTGCTGCTGACCCTTCGGCGATCCCCTGCGGTCAGGGTTCCTATCATGACCAGCACAATGCCTATTATGCCTATGGGCCCAGGGTAGCTCGTGCATTAAATACGCATTACCTATTGAACAGTGTAAGCGGTATCGGCATCTACCGCAACTGGAACAGTAATGGTCCGGATATGCCTGATGTTTATGACCAGAACCAATTCCGTACAGAAGGCAGGGCTTACCCTTTCTCAAAATACAGGCCGGATATCATCAGCATCGCACTCGGTACAAATGACATGAGTAATGGTGATGGAAAAACGCCAAGGGCACCTTTCGACAGCGCCACCTACGTGAACGATTATGTGCAGTTTGTAAAAAAGCTTCACCTGCGCACACCTTCAGCGAAGATTGCCTTGCTGAGCAGCCCTATGATGAGTGGGGAAAGAAGGGTCCTGCTTCAAAACTGTATCAGTGCGGTAAGACAACAATTGCAATCGGAAATGCCGGGACTGATCTCCGTCCATTTTTTTCAACCCATGCGCGCCAAAGGTTGTACCGGTCATCCTGATGTGCAGGACCATGAAGTGATGGCCAATGAACTGATACCGTTTTACAAAAAAATATTAAACCAATGATCATGCGTTTTCTTTTATTGTCAGGCTTTTGTTTTTTACTCAGCGATTCAAATGCGCAATTATCACCTTTGATCGATGCGCATGCCACAGCTGAAACAAAAGCACTTCACCGCAATCTTGGAAAGCTTGCAGAAAATCATACCCTATTCGGACACCAGCATGCAACTGAGTACGGACATGGCTGGGCCAATGAGCATGACCGCTCCGATGTAAAATCCGTCACCGGAAGTCACCCTGCTGTAATTGGGATTGACTTCGGTGGATTCAGTGGCGCCAGTGAGAACTATATCAAAAGCCAGAAGAGCAAACTGAAAAAAATTGTTGAGGATACCTATAACCGCGGAGGCGTGATCACCGC
>CBDUBK010000366.1:0-3508 GCA_965365375.1 uncultured bacterium
TTGGCAATGGAATCACGATGGGAATAAGTGAAAGGACGAACACGGTTGCTTTCAATTTGAAGATCCAAATTGGAAATATTGAAAGCATCAATGTATTTCGCTCCTAATTGTATTCCATATTTATTGGCCCACCATCCGCTGCCTTTTCTCAATTCCGTAAGATTGAATTCATCTAAAAGAAATTGTCCGTAGAATTGAAATTTCCTGGCAACATTTGCTTTTGCATCCAATCCAACAACAGAGTTATCAAAGCTTCCGTTTTGTTGTTCAATGGACCGATAAAAAATTACGGGATTGAGATAACCGAATTCAAAATGATTGGTGCGGCCGAATACCACACCTTCAAACAGACCTATGTTCAGCCATTTGGTAACGGCAAGGTCAAGGTGATGCATGGCTGCGTATTTCTTTGGCAGCAGCTGGTCAGCATTGAGCCTGTTGGCAGAATTGAGTTCCATGAACAGGTTCTGGTAATTGAATTTCCAGATCCTTGTATTCAGTTTCAAGAATAATGTAGGTGCGGAGAAATCACTCAGGAATAAACTGCGGTGACCATTGCCGAGGAAATTTTTATCATAACCGAACTGGATATCTATAAAACGCGCTGCATTAAAACTGATATAACCCCGGGCATCAAAATAATCGTAAGCGGTTTGTTTGAAGTCCTTGTAAAAACCTGCGCCCGGAACTGCTTTGCGGGCTGTCACGAATCTTTGTACATACAATGGTGTTCTTTCCTGGTTATCGGTCATGTAGGCTGCAAAACCAATCTTGTTACCAATGCGTCCCCGCAGGGTAATACCTCTTGTATTTAAAAAAATATGCTGGTCATTGTCCTGTTCCTTGCCTACATAATACTGGAAGACAGGATTGACAGAAAGAAAAAAATCTTTTGTATTTACCTCGTAAAAATGAGAAGGTGTTTTGTAAAAATGATTCAGGAATTTTTTCCTTGAAGTGAAAGTTTTTGAAGCCCATTCCGAACTGTTCATCAGCAATTGCCTTGCATTGTGGTAGTCAGTTTTGGAATAACCTGCTTTTTTATAATAAGCTAACAACGCTGTGTCCAGGTTAACCATTGCCGTATCCTCACGGTAAGGAATATAATGGGGCAGCGAAGCGGGGAGGTTCTTGAGAAAAGGGAAAAATTCATTTTCAACAACCGGTACAATATGTTGCCTGCTGAATGGCCTGGCAGTTGAGAAATTCAATACAGGGTTCGTCCTGTTTTTAATTTGCAGTCTCTCAAGCAATACATTTTCCCTTGCATCCTGGGGCAGGTAAGTGGTTTGGCCCTTTGCAGATCCCTGGAAGAGGAAAAACATGACCAGGCTTATTTTGAACAGTTCTCTTAAGGGTTGAAGGCTTTGTTTAAATTGCATCCGGTCAGATTATAAGTTTTTCAAATTATGCAAAAATACCTCATTAAGAATATCAACATCGTGAATGAAGGCCTCATCCAGCCGGGTGATGTGCTGATTTCCGGTGAAAGGATTGAACGCATTGCAGGACAAATTACAGCAGCTGATGGGAACATCACCGAAATAAACGGTGAGGGGAAATATCTTTTACCCGGTTGCATCGATGACCAGGTTCATTTTCGCGAACCCGGACTTACGCATAAGGCTACAATTTACTCTGAAGCAAAAGCAGCAGTAGCAGGGGGTGTCACTTCATTTATGGAGATGCCCAATACACAACCGCCTGTATTTAGCCAGGAACTGCTGGAACAGAAATACCAGCTCGCCTCACAGTCTTCGCTGGCCAATTATTCATTTTACATGGGTACCTCCAATGATAATATGGATGAAGTGCTGCGCACCAATGAAAAAAAGGACCGGGTTTGCGGGGTTAAGATCTTTATGGGATCCTCAACAGGAAACCTGCTGGTAGACAATTTTATTTCACTTGAAAAGATCTTTGGCAATACAGAGCTGCTGGTAGCCACGCATTGCGAGGAAGAAGCCATAATTGCTGCTAATTTCAAAAGACTCAAGCAGGAAAAAGGAATACTGGAAGCCTCTGATCATCCACTGGTGCGTGATGAAGAAGCCTGTTTCGAATCATCATTCAAAGCCGTACAGCTGGCCAAAAAGCACGGAACCCGGTTACATATTCTTCATATTACCACAGAGCGGGAACTTCAACTTTTTACCAATATGCTGCCGCTTGCAGATAAAAAGATCACCGCTGAAGCATGTGTGCATCATTTGCATTTTACATCCGAGGATTATTCCAGACTGGGAAACCTCATCAAGTGTAATCCTGCTATTAAAGCTCCCCTGAACAGGGAAGCATTATGGAAGGCCTTACTGGACGACCGCCTGGATGTGATCGCCACTGACCATGCGCCTCATACCTGGGAGGAAAAACAGGAGGGATATGAAAAAGCCCACGCTGGATTGCCCCTGGTGCAACATTCCCTCCTGCTGATGCTTGATTATTATAAGAAGGGTAGCATTTCACTGGAGCAGATCGCCAATAAAATGAGCCATGCCGTAGCCACCTGTTTTCATATAAAGGAAAGAGGGTTTATCAGGGAGGGTTATTTTGCGGACCTGGTGATCGTTGACCTTGATGCCAGGACAACAGTTAAAAAGGAAGACATCCTGTATAAATGTGGCTGGAGCCCACTGGAGGGCCATGATTTCCCCGCAGCCGTTACACATAGTTTTGTAAATGGCCATATGGTTTATGGAAATGGGGTGTGGAATGAATCAGTAAAAGGAAAAAGACTGGAATTCGCCCGGGATTAATCACCTGTTCAAAATTATTCAACAAAGCAAAGGCCTGCATGCAGATAGACAAGATCACATTCAATGATATTTCCATTTTTCACCAGGAAGAGGAATTCTCTATTTTTCATAAACTCAATTTCACTAAGACCATCGGGGGGAAAGAGTGGCTCAGAAGATTTTTCACGGAACCACATCATGACCTGAAGCGGATACTGGGCACACAGAGTATCATTAAAGTTCTTCTTTCACGATTGGAAGACTGGCCTACGGAAATCACCAACGGTACCATTATCGTAATCGATAAATTTTTAGATTACAACCTTGACACAGTTCCCGAAAACCAGAATGCAGTCAACAGTTTTACCTATAAGATCCTGCACGGACACGATTATTCCATGGTGAAATATTCGGTGCGCCATTTCGCGGATTTTTACAGGGGCCTTGGTAAACTGATCCAGTTGTTCTCAACTGAGGGGCTGCCGCCGAACCTTGCATTTTATTTTGACCGGATCAGTAAGATTTTGCAGGAAGTTCCTTTAAAAAAATTATCAGAAACACCGGCAGACCATGAATTCAGCCTGCAGGAAAATCTTTATTATGCCAGGTTTGTAAAGGGTGATTATAAGAATGATACGTATGAGTTGATAGATATTTTCAGCCGGCTGGAAGCCTGGTATTCGATGGCTATGGCGGTAAAAACCTACCACCTGCAGTTTCCAAAATTTATTGAGCAGGAAGAACCTTTTCTGAAGGCGGAAGGTTTGTTTCAT
>CBDUBK010000367.1:0-3507 GCA_965365375.1 uncultured bacterium
CCAGGGCATCCAGGCCGGCGGAAGCGATCGTTATCGGGGTTTTCATTTCATGGGAGATATTATTAATGAAGTCGGTCTTGAGTTCATTGATCCTTTTTTGTTTCCTGATGGTCTTGTACACCAACACAAGTGCCGTATTGCTGATGAGCAGGATACATGCAAAAGCCAGCAAAGGCCATAAAAGATCATTTCTGAAAAATGCAGGATCTTTTTTCACCTGTGCAAAAATGAAAATGCCGGAATTGTAAGGGAGCCGCTGGGGATTGCTGACATAAGGATACTCCTCTCTTTTTTTCTGATCCCACCTGGCCAGTAACCGCTGCCGTTCCAGCCTTCTGCCCTGCACCGTTACCGTATCAAGTAGATAGGCTGAATGAATTTTTTTGGCATGAAGCGCTTTACGATAAAGGCTGTCAAAAACTTCCAGGTCAATCGTTCTGAATACCGGGATGTTCACTGTTGTTTCAATGAACTCACGCGCCACTGTGTCCGTAACAAGATTTGAATGAAAAGCGCTCAGACTTACCGTTTGTGAGTCAAGCCTGTTTACCTCTATCTTTTTACGTGAATAGGCAATCCATGCATAAGCTGGAGTGGATGCACTGTCAATAACATTCAATTTATGATACTCCGAAAGCGCGGAAAGCAGCGATGAGGAGGCGGCTGCACTGAACCTGCTTTTTGTTTCATTGATACGTTCCAAAATAAGAGAGACCTGGAGGCCATTAAAAAACAGGAAGAAAAGAAAAATAATAATGGTTGCAAGCCGCGCAGATAGTTTCATCAATCAGAATTGAAAAGGTAAGGTAAGGCAGTATGGACCATGATGCCAACAGTTTTACATGAACGCTTGATACAGCATATAATATGTAAGAATCGGCCACCTCCTGTCCTTCTACCATGTCACTTGCACTGGCCAACTGCCATTTATCAGACATTTATTTTCATTTATCTTAATTAAGCCTGGTTAGCCATTCTTTGGTTCTTCGCATGCTTCTTTTGTTCTGCATTTAAATGACAGGCCTGTCAACCCGGACCTGTCCAAAACCTAATGCAGCAGTATATGAAGAAAAGGAATATCAATAAACCAGTTGTCCTGCTTTTAATTTTGATGGGGCTATTTTTCTGTGGCAACGCACAGGAAATTAGTGTAAAAGGCAGCCTGGTTGATAGTGCGTCGGGAAAGCCGGTGCCTGTAGCTTCGATCAATTTCCAGGAGCCCGAGAAAAAAATTTCCAGGACAGTGGTTTCGGACCAGGGTGGCTTGTTCCAAGTGAATTTGTTACCCGGTAAATACAGGGTCATGATCACGCATGGTAGTTTCCGCAGAAAAATGATTCCCCTGAAAATTGAAGGACAGCCTGCAGACCTGGGCAGAATTGAGCTTGTTGCTGTAATTAAAAAAATGGATGGTGTAACAGTCACAGCTGTCAAGCCCCTGGTTGAACAGCAGGGTGACAAGCTGGTTTATAATGTGGAGCAGGATCCTGCAGCCCAGTCAGAATCGGCCAGTGATATCTTAAGAAAAACACCGTTTGTAAATGTGGATGGAGAGGGTGCCATACAGGTGAACGGACAGTCCAATTTCAGGGTGCTTTTAGATGGAAGGGAAACGGCCTTGTTTTCCCAGAATGTCAAAGAAGCCCTGAAAGCATTCCCGGGTGCTACCATTGCAAGGATAGAGGTCATCACCTCCCCTTCCGCCAAATATGACGCGGAAGGTGTTGGCGGTATCATTAATATCATCACCAAAAAGAAACTGGCAGGTTATAATGGAACGGTGAATGCCAATATCATGAGCATCGGTAACCGTTCGGCCGGGATGAATATCAATGTGAAGAAAGGCAGGGTGGGTATTTCAGCCATGTACAATACCATGAGCAACCCTGGTTTACGCACCCGCCAAATGGCAACCACCACGCCTTTTCAAACATCAGCATTTGCAAGAAGGATGGTAGGTGGTGAGAGAGAAACAGACCTCTTTTTTCAACAGGCCAATATCGAACTGAGTTATGACCTGGATAGTACCAACACACTCGTTGTTTATGGAAATATAGGCAAACATAAAAATGACCAGGACAACCAGTATACCATCAACACTTTATTTGCCAATGGAAATTCTGATGTCAGCCCCTACCTTCTTGAAACAAGGATGGCAATGCCCACTCACGGTTTTGGCGGTGAATGGAACAGGAAATATAAAGGCAAACCCCAAAAAGAATTGAGTGTCCGCTTTGCAGGCATGTTCAACTCCAACCAGTCTTTTTCCAACAGCCAGCAGGATTTTGGCCCTTATGACAGGTTCCTTCTCAACAACAGCGAAGCATTTAACAGTGAATACACCTTGCAGGCAGATGTGATTGAACCTTTAAATAAAACAACCAGGCTGGAAACAGGTGTAAAGGGAATATTGAGAAAGGCGTATTCAGATTTTGAGAGCCTGGTGAAATTCAATAAATCCGAACCTTATTACATTGATCCGGCAAACAGTAACAGGTTTAATTATAACCAGGATGTGTATGGAGGTTATGCTTCCCTGAATAAGAACATCAAAAAGACTACCCTTCGTATCGGCCTGCGTGTTGAACACACCCGGGTACGTGGAGAATTTACCAGTACGGAAACCGATGTAAGGCAACAGTACACGAATTTCATTCCCAATATCCTGCTGACAAAGCAGGTCAGTAAAACCATGAACTCAAATTTTACCTATAACCTGAGACTGGGCAGACCTAACATCAATACCCTGAATCCTTTTGTAAACAACACGGATTCCCTGTTTATCAGTTATGGGAATCCCGACCTCGGACCGCAATACATGCATTCCTTTGCCTGGCAGAACCGGTTCTTCAAGGGGAATAAGTTTATCTCGATCAATACCGGTTTTAATTTCGCCAATAACCTGATCATCCAGAATCCCAGCTTCAACCAGTCCACAGGAGTTACTGCGGTCAGCTGGGCCAATGCAGGACAGATACGCGAGTTCACACTGGGTTTTGTCTCCAACCTTCCTGTTAAGAAATGGAACCTTGCTTTGAATGCATCCGGCCGGCTGGCACGCATGCGGAACAACCTGCAAAGTTCCTGGTCGACTTATTTCGCTGGAAGTGTGAATGGAAATTTCCAGTATAAGGCAACACCCCGTTTCACCATTGCTTCCAATAACGGTTATTTTGTTCCGCTGCGTACACCCAATACCAGCTTCCCGGACAATTATTTCTACGGTTTCAACCTGATCTATAAGATGTTCAACAATAAACTGACTGTAACAGGAACTGCCATGAATTTTTTAGCCAAAGAGAGGAAACTGATCTTCAGAACGGAGAATGATTTCTTCGTTACAGAGAACAGGAACACAGTACTGTTCAGAAATTTCGGGCTGGCGCTGAATTATAGTTTTGGAAGACTGAAGGAGAATGTGTCGAAGAAGAAGGGGATTAATAATGATGACCAGGTGCAATAACCCTATGATATGCAAATATGTAGATGTGCAAATGTGTGCCTAAT
>CBDUBK010000368.1:0-3505 GCA_965365375.1 uncultured bacterium
CCAGATCTTCGTTTATCTCACTACCGCCAAGATCAACCGGCATTTTATGATGGGTACATTCAATGAGGGCCTGAAGCTTGTGCCTTTCATAGAAGAGAAGCTGGATGAATATGAATTGTATCTTGACCGTCACCGCATCCTGGTGTTCTACTATAAGATCGCCTCCCTGTACTTTGGAAGCGGGAATTATGATATTTCTATTGACTACCTGCAGAAGATCATCAACTGGAAAGTTGACTTGAGGAATGACCTGCAGTGTTATGCCCGCCTGCTGCACCTGTTGGCTCATTACGAGTTGGGAAACTATGAACTGATGGAACACCTCACAAAATCTGTTTACCGTTTTATGGCTAAAATGGAAAACCTTACGGTAGTTGAAGAAGAAATGTTCCGTTTCCTCAGGCAGAATTTCCACTTATCGGCCAGGCAGATGATGCCCGAGTTTGAAAAACTTCTGCAAAAGATCAAAAAATTCGAAAAGAGCAGGTTTGAGACAAGGGCCTTTGCCTACTTAGATATCATTTCCTGGCTGGAGAGCAAGGCCAATAACCAGTCAATGGCTGACGTGATCCATCAAAAATACCTGTCAACCAAAAAAAGAAATTACAGCCGCAAAGCAATGGCAGGGTGATCTTTTTTCATTTGTGGTATTAATATAAAAAAAGCATGGAACAGGTAAGGAATCTCCAGGTTGTAAAAAGGATAGCACTGGTAGCACATGATAACAAAAAATCAGACCTGCTTGACTGGGCCTGGTACAACAGGAACGTTTTAAAATTACACGAGCTGGTTGCTACTGGTACCACCGGTAAACTCCTGGAAAAGAAACTGGATCACCCTGTTAAAAAACTACTCAGCGGACCACTGGGCGGCGACCAGCAACTCGGTGCCATGATCGCTGAAGGAAGAATTGATATGATCGTATTTTTCTGGGATCCTATGGAAACACAGGCACATGACAGCGATGTGAAAGCCCTGATCCGCCTGGCAGTTGCCTGGAATATTATCATTGCCTGTAACCGTACCACAGCCGATTTTATTCTCACTTCCGCGCTGATGTCGAACGATTACCCGGTTGCCGTTCCTGATTATTCATCCTACCTCCAGAGAAGGTTGCGGAATACCGATCCCGATGATTCGATATGAACGTAAATTGAGGGTATATTTTAATGCCATGCGTTTCCTGATCCTCGTTTTTTTACCGGTTTTTTCAATCGCCCAGGGATTTTCTGAAAAGGAAACTGCGCGGTATGCGAAACAGGCCGCCAATGTGTCCATCATCCGTGATCATTGGGGTGTGCCTCATATTTATGGCAAATCGGATGCGGATGCTGTATTTGGTTTGATGTATGCGCAGGGAGAAGAAAATTTTGACCTGGTGGAAATGAATTTCCTGGAAATGCTGGGAAGGCTATCCGAAGTTTATGGAGAAAGCCGATTGTACCAGGATCTCCAGGTAAAACTGATCTATGATACGGTGGCAGCACAAAAGGATTACGCGAAGAGTCCAGCCTGGCTCAAGAAATTACTGGATGCTGCAGCGGACGGGCTGAATTATTACCTGCATAAGAATAAGCAGGTAAAACCCAGGCTGATTACCCGGTTTCAACCCTGGTATTACCTGTTAAGAACAGATGGGAGCATCGGGGCTACCCAGACTGGCGGACTAACGACCAAGGATATGCGCGAAATGTATCCTTCGAAATATAATAGCACTTCCTACTTTCCTGTAGAGCAAACAAAATATTTGGAGCAACATACCGGTTCCAACGGATTTGCCGTGGCGCCTTCGGGAACTTCCAGCGGTAATGCTATTCTATATATTAACCCCCATACCAGTTTTTTCTTCAGGCCGGAAGTGCATATGGTCAGCGAAGAGGGTTTGAATGCCTATGGCGCGGTGACCTGGGGAACATTTTTTATTTACCAGGGATTCAATGAACACTGCGGGTGGATGCATACTTCCAGTTATGCTGATGTAGCCGACCTGTATGAAGAAAAGATTATCCGGAAAGGAAATGAACTTTTCCAGGAATATGAAAGTAAGCTGTTACCTGTTGGTAAACGGCTGCTGCACCTGAGGATCAAGAAAGCGGATGGTATGGCACTCGAGGTTTTTGAAACCTTTACTACCAGTCATGGTCCTGTTGTTGGCAGCCGGGATGGCAAATGGTTAAGCCTCCGGGAGAATAACCGTTCCATGCAATCATTAATGCAGTCATGGCTCCGCACCAAGGCAAAAGGTTTTGATGATTACCGGAAGATCATGGAGATGCGTGTGAACAATTCCAATAACACGGTATTTGCTGATAGCAGGGGAAATATTGCCTACTGGCATGGCAACTTTATTCCAAAAAGAAATAAGGGATTTGATTACAGCCTGCCGGTTGATGGCAGTATTGCCGCGAGTGACTGGAAGGGTGTGCATGAGGTTAAAGAAACGGTTCATATTTACAATCCAAAATCAGGGTGGATCCAGAACTGTAATTCCACACCTTTTACCGTCTCAGGAAGCAGTAGTCCTGAACAGGAAGATTACCCGGAATACATGGCACCTGATGGGGAAAATTTCAGGGGGATACAGGCAGCAAGATTATTAGGCAGGATCAAAAACCTCACAATTGAATCCATGATTGACAGTGTGGGATATAACCGTTACCTCAGCGCCTTCGAACACCTGCAGCCTCATCTCCTGAAATCATTTGAAAGCCTCCCTGCCAGTGACAGCCTGAAATCACCCAGGCTGGAGGAAGCCATAATGCTGGTGAAACAGTGGGACAGGATACCTGACAAAGAATCTATCGCAGCAGCACTTGCGATCGAGTGGGGATACAGGATGCTCCGCCAGGCTGCACCACCTGCCAGTCCATACGACCAGACCAATGCATTAAGACAGATGAGATCCGCCATGGAATTAAGTTCTTCGAGACAAACCATTCTCTTGTTCATGGAAACAATGGATGACCTGGAAAAAAGATTTGGCACCTGGAAAACACCCTGGGGAGAAATCAACCGTTACCAGCGAAGTATAGAAGGAAGGTTTGATGATGCACGCCCGAGTGTGGGAGTGAGCCAGGCCGCTGCAGTATTTGGTTCCTTACCATCATTTACCTCTTCAAGGTTCTCCAATACTAACCGCAGGTATGGTACTCATGGAAACAGTTTTGTAGCCTGCGTTGAATTTGGAAAAGAGGTCAGGGCCCGCTCAGTTATTACCGGCGGACAATCTTTTGATCCGGCATCAAAAAATTACGCGGACCAGGCAGAGATGTTCCTCGAAGGAAAATTCAAAGAGGTGTTATTCTATAAAAAAGATGTGATGAAGCATGCGGTTCGGGTGTATCACCCGGGTGAGTAGGGGGTAGGGGCGTGAATCGTGAGAATCAAAGACTCAGCACCATTATAAAATGATCTGGAGATTTTTATCAATCTCATGCCTCACGTCTCACGATTCACCATTCCCTATGACGACTCCCTGATATCCCAGGGATTCAGTTTATCCTTA